>JBBQUE010000001.1:0-21411 GCA_038212805.1 Bryobacterales bacterium
TTCCGGTGCGGCAACGGGTGTTTCCAGGACTATCCTAAAACGGCGGTTGAACGCTCCAGAACCCTTCGCAGCCTTTGCCGCCTACGACCTCGAACTGCCGCGGCAACTGCTGTTTAGAGGATAGGGGAGCCATCACGGTAAATAGATAAACTCGTTTGTGGAGAATAAGATACGGCAAAAACTGCGCCACGCGGTAACGTGCGCGCCGGATCCTTCCAGGCGCTTTTCCAGAGCCCCGATATAGCTGAGGGATTCGTCGATCTCCACCGCATCCGGCTTCCGGGTAATCGCCATCAGGTAAGCGCGGTCGATCCGCTGGGCGTCGGTGAGCGAAGTATCGTCCAGCAGGCGTTTCGCAAAACCCAGAGCGCGGTCCTTAGTGAAAGACGCGTTCATCATGAACAGCGCCTGAGGCGCGACATTCGTGCGCGCGCGGCCCTCGCCCGGCGTGGTGGCGTCACCGTAGTCGAACGTGGAGAGCATCACCGGCACCGATCCCCGGCGCACTTGCAGGTAGAGGGTCCGCCTCTTCGATTCATCCGGAGTTATCTTGGGATGGGCACCGCCCATCGTCGTGTCCAGGCTGCCGTCCAGGGAGAGCAGGCTGTCGCGAATCTGCTCAATCGACATCCGCAGCCGATTAAACCGGGAGCAAAGCCGGTTGGCCGGGTCCATGTCCTTGGCCGCCAGTGATACCTCCGTGCTCATCTGATAGGTATTTGAGAGCAGGATCATGCGATGCAGGGCTTTTACCGACCACCCCTTTTCCATGAACCGCTTGGCAAGATAATCCAGCAGTTGTCCATGCACCGGCACGTCGCCCGTCTTGCCCCAGTTGTTGGGGGTCCGGACCAGGGCTTCGCCAAAGTGTCCTTGCCAAACGCGGTTGACGAACACCCGGGCCGGCATGGGGTTCGTTTCGCTCGCCAGCCAGCGGGCCAATTCCAGGCGGCCGCTTCCCTGCTTGGCACCGGTCTGGGAGTCGCCCGCCAGCACCACAGGGAACACCTTGGCAACCGGATCTCCTTTGCTGTGATGATCCCCGCGCAGGAAGACGTGCTGATCAATCACCGGGCCGTCGGTAACCGCGCTGGCCAGGTCGGGTTCCTTGCCCATCTCTATCTTGCGTAAGTCGTACTCCCGCCTCAGTTGCGCAACCCGTTCGCTATCAGGGAGTTCCATGGGTCCGCCGCTAAAGGTAGCGGCCGCGAAGAAGGGCTCGGCCTCGGCATCCGGCTTGGGCCGGCCGGGAATATCGCGATCCTGGGATACCTCAACCGCTAGCCGCTTGCGCCAGCCCGCAAGTTGGCCATCCCATTGCTTACCGGCTTTTTCATACTGTTCCTGATACTGCCGGGCCACCTCGGCACGGGTATCCGGCGCGGCATCAAACCATTTCTTCAGGTAGGTAGATTTTGCCTTGGAATCAATGGCTTCCAGCCATTTTGCCCACTGGGGAGAAGCCAGCATCAGGTCAGCCAGTTTGGGACGCAGCAAGGCGTTTTCCCGGGTCTGGTCTTCGTTCAGCGCATTCTCCAGTTCAATCTCTTTGGCTAGCATGCGCCAGCGGCGGGCCTGGTACCGGTCGTAGGCCACCGGATCCAGCGGGGCATAGTATAAATGCGAAACCGACCCCGGACTCCCCAGATCCTTGAACGCCGTGGTGCTCGCAAAAATCGAAGCCAATGAGTAGTAGTCTTTCGTCAGGATGGGGTCGAACTTGTGGTCGTGGCAACGCGCGCACGCGACCGTCATCCCCAGGAAAGCTCGGGAGGTAGTATCGATCTGCTCATCCACCACGTCGTAAATCATTTGTACCCGATCCTGTTGCGCCAGCGGTTTGGGGCCCAAGGCCAGGAAACCGGTGGCGACGATGCCCCGGGTTCGTTCCGCGGGATCGTTGGTAGGCAGCAGATCGCCGGCAACTTGTTGCTGCATAAACCGGTTATAGGGCAGATCCTGATTGAATGCCTGCACCACGTAGTCCCGATAACGCCAGGCGTAGGGGTAAATATGGTCTTCGTCCATGCCAGTAGAATCGGCGAAGCGGGCCACGTCCAGCCACAAACGGCCCCAGCGTTCGCCGTATTGCTGGCTGGCCAGTAGCCGGTCCACCACCTTCGCGTAGGCATCCGAAGCATTGTCCTGGAGGAACGCATATGCCTCTTCTGGCGTCGGTGGTAGTCCTGTCAGATCGTAGGTAGTACGCCGAAGCAGCGCCAGTTTCGCGGCGGGCGGCGCAGGTGCCAGCCCCTTCTCTTCCAGCTTCGCCAGGATGAACCGGTCGATGGGACTCTTGACCCAGGGTTCGTTTTTCACTTTTGGTGGAGCCGGATCGCGGATCGGCTGGAAGGCCCAGTGGGTTCGATCCAGCGTTTTCGTGGGAGCGGCTGCCACCGGGTTCGGCCAGTTCGCTCCCGCCAGAATCCAGTTCTTCACCACCGCCAGATCCTCCGGCGGCAGCTTCCCGGTGGGCGGCATCTTGGGTTCGTTCTCGTAGGTCAGAGCCTGGTACAACTTGCTCTGCGCCGGATCGCCCGGCTTCACCACGGTTGCCGCCGATTGCGACAGGTTCAACCCACCCATCTGCATTTTCGGTCCGTGGCAGGCGTAGCACTTGGCGGCGAACAGCGGACGCACTTTCTTTTCAAAGAGATCCGGATCTTGAACGGGCGTCTGCGCACTCAGCGCCCGGGCCAGAATCAGCCCCGCCAGCACCCCTTGGCTTCGTTTTTTCATGCGATCAGCCCCTGTGCCACGTTCCCGGCGACGTCCGTCAGCCGGAAATCCCGGCCCGCATACCGATGCGTCAGCTTCAAATGATCCAGCCCCAGCAGGTGCAGCACGGTGGCATGCAGGTCGTGGATGTGCATCCGATTCTCCACCGCGTGGTAGCCAAAATCGTCGGTAGCGCCGTAAATGAACCCGGGCTTTACGCCCGCCCCGGCCATCCAAATCGTGTAGCCGTAGGGGTTGTGATCGCGCCCGTCGCTACCCTGCGCCCAGGGGGTCCGGCCGAATTCCCCGCCCCAGATCACCAGCGTTTCGTTGAACAACCCGCGCGCTTTCAGATCCTTCAGCAATCCCGCGATGGGCTTGTCCACCTCGGCGGCGTTCTTGGTGTGGAGGCTGAAAAGCTGTTCATGCTGATCCCACTTGTAGCTGTGGCTGCATTGCACAAAGCGCACACCCCGCTCAGAAAGCCGGCGCGCCAGCAGGCACTGCCAGCCAAAATCGCGGGTGACTTCGTCATCCAGGCCGTACAGTTTTTTGGTGGCTTCCGATTCCTTGTCTGCGTCGAACGCCTCCGGGGCCTTGACCTGCATGCGGAACGCGAGTTCGAAAGCGCCGATGCGCGCCTCCAGATCCGGATCGTGGCCTTGCACCTCGGCATTCCGCCGGTTCATCTTCTGCAACATGTCCAGCTCAAACCGTTGATTCTCTTGGGACAGGCCGCGCGAGATCAGGTAGGGCATGGGCTCCTTTTCAATCTCGTCCACCTTCATGCCGGAATTACCGATGGGGGTGCCCTGGTATTCGCCGGGGAGAAAGCTGGAACTCCAATTATTCTGCCCGCCGTGGCCCAGTGACGGCTTGATGGTGATGAACCCCGGCAGATTCTGATTCTCGGTGCCCAGCCCGTAAAGCACCCACGACCCCATACTGGGCCGCCGGAACGAGAATACCCCCGTGTGGAGTTGTAGCAGCGCCGCTCCGTGATCCACGCCGTCGCCGACCATGGACCGGACCACGCACAGGTCGTCCACGCAGGTGGCCACGTTCGGGAACAGGGCGCTGACCGGGATCCCGCTTTGCCCGTATTGCTTGAACCCCCAGGGCGATTTCATCAGGCCGCGGACGCCGTCCTCCCCAAACGTGAGCCCGCGCTTGAACGGCACTGGCTTTCCGTTGTCCTGATCCAGCCGCGGCTTGGGATCGAACGTGTCTATGCTGGACGGCCCGCCATGCATGAACAGGAAAATGACGCGCTTCACTTTGGGAGGGAAGTGCGGAACTTTGGGCGCGAGCGGATTGGCGGGCGCGGCTTCGGCAGCCATCAGCGAACGCAGGCCGAGCAATCCGAACCCCGCGGCGGATTGGCGAAGTAGCGCCCGGCGGGGAAGGGTACGCGGCGTCGTTGGCATGGACCCCATTATAGGACTTACTTGCGTTCGTTGATGAGGCGTTCCGCTTCGGCGATTTGCGTGGGGTTCTTCGTAAGATCAGCGAACGGATGCGAGCAGTCCGAACGCCGCGCCGCTTCGTACACGGCCTCCTCGACTAACGACATCCTGGAGATAGTGAAGCGCGCCCGCAAAATCCTTATTACTACTCACTACTCAAAAAGCGCGTTACGCATTATACTAGTGTCGGAGCAATGAAGTAAAGTGGATGAGTCGCTGCAGGAAGGGGACTTATGAAAACAGTAACAGCCGTTCTGACCTTGACCTTCGGGATGATCTCAGTTCGTGCGGACATCCTGGTTGCCAGCCGTGACACGCACAATGTCGTGGCTTTTACCGAAACGACCGGCGCTTTCCTCCGTGTCTTCACGTCAGGAGGTAATCTGGGGGAGCCTGAAGCGATCGCCTTTGGGCCCGACGGCAACCTTTATGTGGCCGACCGTCTGAACAATGCCGTGCTTCGCTTCAACGGCAAAACCGGCGTGTTCCTCGATACCTTCGTCGCGGCAGGAGCGGGAGGGCTCTTGGGTCCCCGTAACCTGGCCTTTAGCCCGGACGGCGTGCTCTTTGTCTCCAGCAACACGTCCGACTCGGTGCTCACCTACAACGGGACGACGGGCGCATTTCTGAACGCAGCCGTGCAAGCGCCGGGCTACCTTCCGCGCGGCATCGCCTTCAAGCGCGGCGAGGTGTTCATTGCCAGCGAAGGGCGCGGCCAGATCCTGCACTACTCAGCCTCGGGCGTTTCGCTGGGCGTCTTTGCCGCCGATCAAGCGATCCAAGGGCCTCGTGAAATTGTCTTCGGCCCAGACGGCAACCTCTACGTTTCCAGTTCTGTCAATAACAAGGTGCTTCGTTTCAATGGAACTACCGGGGCTTTCCTGAATGATTTCGCTGTTTCAGGCTTGAACTTCCCCCGAGGGCTGCTGTTTGGGTCCGATGGCAACCTGTTTGTGGTCAGCGCCAACACGGGCAGCGTCGTGCGATACAACGCTGCCGGCACGTTTGTGGCGGTATTCACGCAGGGAGGCGGGTTGAGCTTTCCCACTGGTATCGCATTCACACCTGCCCCCCCACTACCCACTCCAACCTTCACGGCAGCGGGCGTCTCTAACGCTGCGAGCTATGCACCGGGTCTTTCGCCGGGATCGCTCGGGGTCATCTTCGGAAAAGACTTGAGCGCAGCTACGGGCATCGTCCGTGCCCCGGCCCTGCCCTGGCCCACCCAGTTGGCGAATGCATCGGTCAAGATCGGAACCAGAGACGCGCCGATTTTTGCGGTTGCCAAAGTCAACGGCCAGGAACAGATCAATTTTCAAGTTCCGCTGGAGTTAGCGGGACAGACATCCGCCGCGGTGATCGTTACCAATAACGGCATGAGCAGTTCGCCGGTTACGGTCTCAATTCTTGCGGTGCAGCCTGGCATTTTCTCATTCGACGGTGTGAACGCATCGGCGCTGCACGGTTTGACCAACACGCTGATAACGCCAGCCTCGCCCGCCACAGGGGGAGAGACCATTGTTCTCTATCTGACGGGCATGGGTCCGGTGACTCCAGCGGCGGCCACCAATGTTCCGGCCTCGGCAACCACGCTTGCGTTCACCAACGCCATGCCTATGGTGACGTTTGGCGGCCTAACCGGAGACGTGCCATTCAGCGGGCTCGCGCCGACCTTCATCGGCTTGTATCAAATTAACGTAGTGGTCCCACAGATCGCGCCGGCAGGAAGTCTCGACCTTATAGTCACCGGCAACGGTGTGGCCAGCAAGCCGGTGAAACTTTCTGTCGTCCCAAACTAACGGGCCAGTAGGACACGCTCCCGCTTGCGTCAGCGCATCGTGGGACATGCTTTAGCTTGTCCCCAGCCTGAAAGCGGGTGGGCAGCTATCGCAACTACTCTCTAGTGGCAGACCACAATTTCCGAGTTCCCAGTAACACTATCGAGATGATGGTAACGCGATAGAGAACTCAAGGGTGGTATCGACATTATAGGACTTACTTGCGTTCGTTGATGAGGCGTTCGGCGTTGACGATTTGGGCGGGAGTCCCACGGAACGCCAGCGCGCGCCGCGCTGTGTAAGTGAACGACCGGCCGATTCGCGAGGTGGAGCGGATGAAGGTTGCGGCCTGCTGGAAGCTCCTGTCGTTACCGATATTCCGCAGGTAGAACACTTTGACTACGCCCTCAGTTTGGCCTGCTAGCAGGTATTCTGCCGAGCCACCTTGGAAAGTAGGCAGGCCATCGAGTTCCTTGATCAGCCATTCGGCCAGCCCGATCTGTTCGGAGGTTCCCCGAAGCGCGATGGCCCGGGCGCGGTTGTACCGGAAAAGCGGGCCGATGTCACTGAGCGCCTTCACTAATGTGGCGATTTCGTCAAAATCAAGCACCGTGTGTGTGTTCGGAACAGTGAGCACACGCACGAAAGCGTCGCTCGTTCCTGGCACAGTAAAGCGGTCATTCGTGGGTGTGCCGCTCAACTGTGTCAGCATCCACTCGGCCGTAACCAACTGTTCCGGAGTATCGCGCAGGACGACGGCACGAGGGGTGTTGTAGGTGACTGCCCTCCGGATTTCGGTGATGCTGCGGACCGTGGTGACAATCTCCTGAAAATCTTGAACCGTCAGGTTGCCTGGGAGATAGAACACCCGCACAACGCTATCGGGGCCGGCCGCGACCCGGTATTCGTGAACGACTGTATCCGGAGACTTGTCCAGCTTATTGAACAGCCAATCCGCCAGCGCGATCTGGAGGTCCGGGCCGAGCACCGAAAGCTGCCTGCCGTCAGCATCAACCGCGAGATCCTTGATGTCGGCGATCGAGCGAATCACCGTCGCAATCTCCTGCATCTCCTGAAAGGTCTGGGCGGGTTTGAACTGATATACTCTGCGGGTAGTCTGTCCGAATGAAAGGCAGATGAAAGCAAGGGCGGCAATTAAAAATCGCATAACCGGGCCTCCGCAAGCCTGAACGGCGTTCGCAGCGTTACCGTGCAAGGCCACTTATACTGAGATTTGCTTCTCTCGATTCTGATCCCCGTGTACAACGAGCGCACGGTTGTTGAACGAAGCCTCGCTCAGGTTTTGGCCGCCCCGCTTCCGGAGAATATGGGCCGGGAACTGGTGATCGTGGACGATTGTTCCACCGACGGCACGTCCGCCATCCTGGACCGCATCGCAGCCGAAAACCCGTGCATCCGCCTATTTCACAAGCCCGTGAACCAGGGCAAGGGGGCGGCCGTCCGGACCGCGATCGAACACGCCACCGGCGATTTCTGCATCGTGCAAGATGCCGATCTGGAATATGACCCGTCGGAATATCCCCGCCTGATGCGGCCGTTGCTGACCGGGCATGCCGACGCGGTGTTCGGTTCGCGCTACCTGGCGGGGGAGCAGACCCGCATTCTGCCCTTCTGGCATTCGATGGTGAACAAGGGCCTGACCACCCTTTCGAACATGTTCTGCAACCTGAACCTGACCGACATGGAAACCTGCTACAAGGTGTTCCGGACGGACCTGTTGAAGAGCATTCCCATCCGCTCGAACCGCTTCGGGTTTGAGCCGGAAATTACCATGAAATGCGCCAAGCGCAAGCTGCGCATTTATGAAGTGCCCATCAGCTACCACGGGCGCACATATGAGGAAGGCAAGAAGATCGGCTGGAAAGATGGCGTGAAGGCGCTGGGCGTGATCCTGCATTTCTGGCTGATTGACGACCTGTACGTAGAACCCTATGGGCGGGCGTTTTTGAACAACCTGACAGGGACGCCACAGTATCTGAGCTGGCTGACCCGGATTCTGCGCCCGCACCTGGGCGATACGGTGCTGGAGATTGGCGCGGGGCTGGGGAATATCACCGGGCGCATGATCGCCAAGCGGCTGCGGTACGTGGCGGGCGAGAAGGACCTGCTGTATTTGCATGCGCTGCGCAATCGATTTCTACGCACGCCGAATGTGGACGTTCGGAAGCTGGATCCGCAGGTTGCTTCTGATTTTGAGGACGTGGGCGGGCCGTTCGATACCGTGCTGTGCGTGAATGTGCTGGAGTATGTGGATCATCCCGAGACGGTGCTGGCCTCGGCGAAGGGGATGCTGAAGGCGGATGGGTCTCTGATCGTGCTGGTGCCGCAAGGGAAGCGGCTATTCGGGAGCATCGACCGGACGTTGGGACATCGCCAGCGATTTGACCGCGCGGGCCTGCTGGCTATGCTGCAAGAGCAGGGGTTGGCAGTGAAAGAAGTGGTGCAGCTGAATAAGATCGGTACGCCGGCCTGGTGGTTTTATGGGAATGTGCTGGGGCGGAAGCGGATCAATAAGGTGACGCTGAAGATTTTCGATAAGACGGTGTGGGTGTGGCGGCTGGTGGACAGGTTGCTACCCTGGCGGGGGTTGTCGCTGGTTGTGGTGGCGGTGAAGCGTTAGGGCCGGTGTAAAAATAGGTGACGTTAAGGATTTCGCTCCGGAGCTTTATGCCGCGATTGCTTGGAAGCCTTCTAATACAGGCTCTGCGCAGGAATCTGACGGAACCCCATTTTTATATTGGGTTGCTTAAAAGGCACGTCTCCGGAGCCTCGATACGATTGGTTTCCAAAACTGCCTCTTGATCAATGTTGAAGGGCAACCCAACGAACCCACCGACCACCAGCAGGGTGCATCGGAAGCGGGCCGCGACACTCGGTTAGCCACCCTCGCCCGAGCCAAGTCCGAAGCAGAAAAATGCGCGATCGCACTTTCCCCGCAGGCGCGTTTTCCGTAATGGCGACGCAGGAAGAGACTCCGAGACTGCCAAATAGAAATTGCTTATTTTGAACGCGGAGATTACTTTGATTCGGGATCTCTCACTTCTCGCACACCCTGGAAGTCGTTACGAATCGGTTCCGCACTCTTGAACCCTATGAAGTTTGTAATCGGTATGGGGACGCCTAGGAGTTTAAGGTCTCGCACTACGGCGAACCACTTCTTTAGCTCCTGTTCGTTACCCGCCAACCGCGTAGACGGATCGGGTAGATTGTCTCCTCCCTTGATGACCCCCAACACTTTAACGCTAATACTTGCTTCATTCTTCCCTTTCGCCTTGATGTAAAGGCGCTCTGGGTGCACATCTTTAAAGCGTCCTAGCGGACAATCAAAGCCGAGATGGAGGAGCTCTCTCTCAATGGCAAAATACGCGAGGACCTTGTCGATGTTTTCTCGTCTTAGTGTTGTAAGCAACGCCGGGGATCCAGTCATACAATCATTTCAGCGCAACGCTCGGTATCGTCCTTTAGTAACTTCGGCGAAGGGGATGCTGAAGGCGGATGGGTCTCTGATCGTGCTGGTGCCGCAAGGGAAAGGGCTATTCGGGAGCATCGACCGGACGTTAGGGCATCATCAGCGATTTGACCGCACGGGCCTGCTGGCTATGCTGCAAGAGCAGGGGTTGGCAGTGAAAGAAGTGGTGCAGCTAAATAAGATCGGTACGCCGGCCTGGTGGTTTTATGGGAATGTGCTGGGGCGGAAGCGGATCAATAAGGTGACGCTGAAGATTTTCGACAAGACCGTGTGGGTGTGGCGGCTGGTGGATAGGCTGCTGCCCTGGCGGGGGTTGTCGTTGGTTGTGGTGGCGGTGAAGCGTTAGAGTCACTCGAGTCAGTGTAATTAGGCCGCGAGTTGTTGAAGTGATCATGCGTTCACCGTGGCCCGGCGCTCTAACTTACCCCAGCCGACTAACCGGCCGCGCATCGCATACAGAATCGACTTAGCCAGCACATAATACATCAGCTGCCGGTAGAAGATTCGTTGGAAGAACAACAGCCCCAGATCCCACGGCCGCGCGCCCTCCAAGCCATAGGCTAGCAGCGCCGTGAGTAACTCCAGCACATACAGCCCAAAGTAATAAGCCAGTACAATCCGCCAGTTGCCCGCGAACAGCGCGATGAACATACAGACTTCCGCGAAGGGTGACAGCGCCGCCAGCAGGACTTGAAAAATCCAGATACTGGGTAGCGCCAGCATTCCTAAATACCCGTAGCGCCAGTTGAACGTGGCGTCCCGATGCTTCCATGCGGCCTGCAGCGTTCCGAACGCCCAACGGAAGCGCTGTTTCGCCAAGTCCTTGACGGTCTCCGGAGCCTCCGTGTAGGCCACGCCTTCAGCCTCATACCGGATCTCATAACCCTGCCGGCGGATGGCCAGCGTGAGGTCAGTATCCTCCGCCAGGGTGTCGTGCCCGAAGCCGCCCGCGCTCAGAATCAGATCCTTGCGCCACGCCCCCACTGCGCCCGGCACCACGGTGATGGCGTTCAGCAGATCCAGCGCGCGGCGGTCCAGGTTGAACCCGCATACATACTCGATGGCCTGGAAACGCGTCAGCCAGCTATTGCGGTTGCCCACCATGGCGTTGCCCGAAACCGCGCCCACTTTGGGGTCGCAGAAGTGCCGCACCAGCTTGGCGATGGTGTCCTTGCGGAAAATGGTGTCGGCGTCCAGCGCGACCAGAATCTGGTGCTTTGCCCGCCCGATGGCATGGTTCAGCGCCGCCGACTTCCCACGATTCGGCTGCGTCAGAATAGTCACCCTGGGCTCGGCGTCGAACCCCTGATGGAGCACTTCCAAGGTGCCGTCCTTGGACCCGTCGTCCACTACCACAACCTCAATCTCGCCGTACCCGTTATCCAGAATCGATTGCACCGTCCGCCGGATCACCTTCTCCTCGTTGTAGGCGGCAATCACTACGGATACGCCCGGCTGATAGGCTGCATCGAACGTCCGCCGCGCAGCCTTGCGCTTCTCTAAAATGGCTAATATGCCGTAGACCAAAGACCTTGCCAGAGTAAGGTAAATCGCAACCAGGAACAGCATTCCCAGGAACGTTTTGAAATTCCCCTTGAGATCTAACACCTGGCCCTCGATCATGGCCCAGCGGCGTTCCTTGGGGTCGGGAAGCGGCATCAATTGATCGCGGGTGCGGCCCATCAACCGCTCCAGCGGGACGAATTCATAGCCCTGGCCGCGCAGTGTGTCGATGATGCGCGGCAGCGCCAGAATGGTCTGCGTGCGATCGCCACCCCCGTCGTGCAGCAGAATCATATGCCCGTCGTTCTTCTGCTCCAGCACCTGCTCCAGAATCTTGTCGGCCGTGGTGCCCACTTCCCAATCACGCGGGTCTACCTTTTCGCCGATGGTGATGTAACCCCGATCCTGCGCACGCTGGATGGGCAGCAGTTCTTCGGGTGTCTGCGGCAGGCTGTCGGCATTGTAGGGCGGGCGGAACAGAATCGAAGACCGGCCGGTATCGTGCTCAATCAGCCGCAGCGTGGTGTTGAGCTCCAACGTGGTGGCTTCCTCCGATTCCTTGGCCACGTTCGGATGGCTATAGGTGTGGTTGCCCAGCGTGTGCCCTTCGCCGTACTCCCGCCGCAAAATGGCGGGATACTGTTCCGCATTCTGCCCGATGATAAAAAACGTGGAGAGCACCTGTTTGGCTTTCAAGATATCCAGGATCTGGTCGGTATACTCCGAAGGCCCATCGTCAAAAGTGATACTCATCACTTTAGCGTCGGTGCCGCCCGTATGGTCCACCACGTAGTAGGAAGGCAGCGCCTGATACTCCTCCGCGAAATCGTCGTTCGCTTCCTTCCACACATTGCGCTTGCCATCGCGGGGACGATCGACAATGCGGATGATTTCGCCCTCGCCGTAGTGCTGCACGGATTTTTGCGCAGTCAGTTTGAAGAGCGGCGTGGGATTAAACTCATCCGGCCAACCGTGCTGCGGCAGGGTGGCCCACATCCCCGGATCCTCAGCGCCCAAACGCCACACGCCAATTCCGCGGAAGCCATCGGCCGAGACATCCTGAATATGGTTCAGCGCGGTAACCGCATCCAGGAACCAAATCTCATGCTGAGTCTTGCCCCGCTGATAGCGCAGCACGGGATTGGCTACGTTCTTATCCCAAACGATGGGCACCTTATTCGCCACCGCCGCCGCAATCACGTCACCATAGCTGACTTCCACGCCGCCTTTGCGTGAGCCGATGATCCAGTCGTACCCATAATTACCCACGCCAATCACGGTCTTGGCAGGGGGCAGCTTCTTGGCCAGCACATCGATCTGATTCTGGAACCACGCTTCAGACGCCACCGGGCCCGGGGAACTGGATTGATAATGCTCGTCGTAAACCATCGGCACAATAAAGTCGTTGATGTCGCCCAAGGACTTGAGATCGTATGACTCATCGTCGTCCGAGGGAACGTCCTCGGTCAGCACCAGCCCCTTGGGCTTCAATACCGCACTGAGTTCGCGCATAAAATCGACCATGCGGGCGCGATCCTTGGGAGCTAACTGTTCGAAATCGATATTCACTCCGGCGAACTTGTGTTCTTCAATGTTGCGAAGAATGTTATCAATCAGGTTCCGGCGCGCCACTGTGCTGCCCAGCACGTTATGCAGATCCCCGGCCTGCCAGCCATTCCGGTAGTTATTGATTTCCACCAGCACCGGAAGCTTGGCGTCGCGCGCGATCTGGAGAACCTGATCGTCCGTGTTATCTTCCACATCGCCATTCCCGTTCTTCAGGGTCAGCCATTCCGGCACCAGATGCGTGAGGTGGTTCAGGTTCAGGCGCAGCGAAACTTTGCTAGCCTCATCCCAATTGACGTAAAATCCGAACACGATGGGCTGATCGGCGCGTGGTTTGGCCACGGTCCGGGGCACCAGCACGGGGTTACCATTATTTCTTACGTACTTCACCGGCCGGTGCAACTTATACGGCACCGCCTTGGCGGCCTTCTCTCCGCGTGTGATCATGGCCACTTCGCTGAAATCGGCCAGGCGTTCCACCGCGGGCAGGCCCAGCGCCGGCAGTTGCGGGTTGCTGATCACGCTCAGGATGAACAGAACCAGCAGAATCGCCACCAGAACGCCGGTAACACCGAACGCACGCTGGAAGCGCACCCAACGGCGCCCGCTTGGATCGTGAAATACGAAAGATGTGCTCATGCTCTGCGATTATTTAGAGGCGCGCACTTTGGTCTACGATACAAAGGTTACGGCACTTTAACATGTTGCACATAACAAACGGGGAATCCGTTTCGCTGAATAAGACCGGGTTGCCCGGCCAGATTGTCTTCTGGCACGACGTGCTGCACGAGGGTCCGGTGCCCCAAGGACTGGCGCTGGATGAGCTCAGCCGCGTCCGCGAACAGTTCCTGGCCGGCCTGTTTTCGAGAACGCCCGCGGAGGTCAGCCTGGCGGGGCGCGACGCTTCGCTCAAAGGGTTTCAACAGCACGAGGAAGTGATTCTGTGGTTTGAGCACGACCTTTTCGATCAACTGCAGTTGATTCAGATTCTGGACTGGTTTTCAGCCCGCGCGCTGGGGAAAACTAAGGTGTCGTTGATCTGTATCGACCAGTATTTGGGATCGTTAGAAGCCCCTGCGCTGGCCGCGTTGTTCCATTCCCGCCAGGCCGTAACGCCGGCTGAAATGGAAACCGCCCGGGCAGCCTGGGAAGCCTTTCGTTCACCCGATTCTGAGCGTCTTCCGGTGTTCGCGGATACTTGCGGCACTACGTTGCCGTACCTGCATGAAGCCTTTCTGCGGGTTCTGGATGAATACCCATCGCCCGCGGACGGCCTGTCACGCACGGAGCGCCAAGCCATGCACCTGGTGGCCACTGGCATGCACGATTTTACTTCGATTTTCAAGGCCTGCCAGGAGCTGGAAGAGGCCGTTTACCTGAGCGAGCTTACGTTCCGGCACTACCTGCGCCGCCTGGCCCGGGCCCCGCATCCGCTGCTGGCCGAACAAGGGCCGCGCTACGAAATAACGGGCATGGGCCGCCTGGTGCTGGATGGCAAGGAAAACCATGTACACCGCAACGGAATCGACCGCTGGCTGGGCGGGGTGCATTTGTGTGAGAGTGCGCAATCCTGATGGACGCCGTACTGGAGCTGATTCAAATCTCGAAGCATTTTGGCGCTCAACGGAGCGTCGACCGGGTATCTCTTCAGATCCAGCGCGGCGAGTTCTTTTCCCTGCTGGGCCCCTCCGGTTGTGGCAAGACCACCACGCTGCGAATGGTCGCGGGGTTTGAGGAACCTACTTCGGGAGAGATCCGGCTGAACGGCCAATCCATCCAGCATTTGAAGCCGTATCAGCGGAATGTCAGTACGGTTTTCCAGAATTACGCGCTGTTCCCGCACCTTACGGTGCAACAGAATATCGAGTTTGGATTACGGCGGACAGGCGCTGCCGATATTGCCAAGCGCGTGCGCGAGATGCTGGAACTGGTGCAGTTGACCGGCAAGGAATCACGCTTGCCTACGCAGATCTCGGGCGGCGAGAAGCAGCGGGTGGCCTTGGCGCGCTCATTGGTGATGGCACCGGATGTTTTGCTTTTGGATGAACCGCTATCGGCGCTGGATCCCAACCTGCGCAAGCAACTGCGCGGCGAGTTGAAGAGCCTGCAACGGCGCGTGGGTATTACGTTCCTGTTCGTTACTCACGATAAGGAAGAGGCGCTTTCGCTCTCAGACCGTATCGGCCTGATGCATAAGGGAGTGCTGGAGCAGGTGGGGACTCCGGAGGATATTTATCTGCGTCCGCGGACCCGTTTCGTGGCTTCGTTTTTGGGAGCCATGAACTGGTTTGGGCCGGTGGGCGTACGCCCCGAAGCGGTCCGGATCTCAAACGAAACGGCCGCGAACGGCGTAGTCCAGCAATCCACGTTCCTGGGGAACTGCGTGCAGATTGGAGCGCTTCTGGATGACGGCAGATCCATTCTGGCCGAGACATCGCGTCTGGCCGGCAGCCTTGCGCCTGGGCAGCGCGCCCATTTCTGGTGGCATCCGGCCGATGAGTTAACGTTCGAATGAACCGCCTGCGAATGAGCCGTCTGCGTACGTGGTTTCTAGCACCCGCCTGGGCCATCACCCTGGTGCTGTTTCTTGCGCCGCTGGGAATCGTGCTGGTGTATAGCGCGCTAACGCGGGGCGCTTATGGCGGATTTTCGGAGCCCTGGACGCTGGAAAGCTACACCCGTCTGATGGATTCTTTGTACCTGGTTATTTTGTTGCGGTCTTTCTGGATTGCCGCTGCCTCTACCGTTGGATGCCTGCTATTGGGCTTCCCGCTGGCGCTGTTCATTGCACGCTCCGGGCGGCGCAAGAACCTGTATTTGAGCCTGGTGATACTCCCTTTCTGGACCAGCTTCCTGGTGCGCACCTACGCCTGGATGTTCCTGCTGCGCGACACCGGCTTGATCAACGCGACGCTGCAAAAGCTGGGTCTGATTCACGATCCACTGCCCTTGCTGTATAACGACGGCGCGGTGATTATCGGGCTGGTGTATTCGTATTTGCCGTTCATGGTTTTGCCGCTCTATGCCACGTTGGAGCGCCTGGACAAAAGCTTGCTGGAAGCTGCCGCAGATCTGGGCGCGCGCCCCTGGCAGGCGATGTGGCGCGTGGTGGTGCCTTTGTGCGCGCCCGGCATACGCGCGGGGTCCGTTCTGGTTTTCATCCCATGCCTGGGCGCGTACCTGACGCCGGATCTGCTGGGGGGCGGCAAGTCCGTGATGGTCGGAAACCTGATCCAGAACCAGTTCACCAGTGCGCGCGACTGGCCATTCGGGTCAGCTTTATCGCTGGTGCTGATGGGAATTGTGATGGCTTTGCTTTTTGGTTTGCTGCGCCGCGATTCGGAGGGCGGCCTGTTGTGAAGTGGCTCTCCATTTATGCCGTGTGCGCATACCTGTTCCTGCACGTGCCTCTGCTGATTCTTTCCGCGTTCAGTTTTAACAGCTCCCGGTTCACGGTGTGGGAGGGTTTCTCTCTGCGTTGGTACCAGTCCGCGTTCGCGGACAAACAACTGGCCGAAGCCACGCTGAACAGCCTGATCATCGCGGTGGTGGCCACTTTGATCGCCACCGTGGCGGGCTCGCTGTGCGCCTATGGATTGTGGAAACGCAACGCGCCGGTACTAGCGGGGTCACTCTATCTTTCGCTGGTGACCCCTGAAATTGTTACCGGTATTTCACTGCTGGCGCTCTACCAGTTCCTGTTCCGCTTCCTGCATTTCCAACTCGGCATGTATACCGTGATTCTTTCGCACGTGGCGTTTTCCATCGCGTACGTGGTGATCGTCGTCATGGCGCGCCTGCGAACCGTGGATGGCTCGCTGGAAGAAGCCGCGCTGGATCTGGGCGCGAATGAGTGGCAGGCCTTCCGTTATGTAACTCTGCCCGCGATCCTGCCTGGCGTGGTATCGGCGGCTTTGCTGGCATTCACTGTTTCCTTCGACGATTACGTGATCACCAGCCTGGTGGCGGGCGTGGATTCCGAAACGCTGCCGATGGTGATCTACGCCATTGCCCGGCGCGGCGTGAACCCCATGGTGAATGCCATCTCGGCGCTGATTGTGTTCGGCTTGGGCGCGCTGATTCTGATCTCCACGCGACTCAAAAGCGGGAGCGCGGCATGAACCGGCGGACGTTTCTTCGATCTAGCCTGCTTAGATCCAGCCTGCTTGGTTCCAGCGCCCTTGCCGGATGCGCCATCGACCGCCGCCCGCGGCTGAACATCTTCAACTGGTCCGACTACATTTCGCCCGATACAATCCCCCGGTTTGAGCGTGAATTTGGATGCCGCGTCCGCTATGCCATCTATGAAAGTAACGAGGAGATGCTGGCGCGGGTGATGAGCGGCAATTCAGGATGGGATGTTGTGTTCCCGACTGACTACCTGGTGAAGCCAATGCTGGCGAACGCGCTGCTGGCGGAGCTTCACCGGCCCGCGCTTCCGAATCTGGTGAACCTGGACCCCGCTTTCCAAACCCCGAAATGGGATCCGGAACTGCGCTGGTCCGTCCCGTACATGGTAACTGCCGCCGGTATCGCGTATAACCGGAAGCTGGTTCCGCCGCCCACAGCCTGGGCGGATCTGTGGAGCCCCAGCCTGCGCGGCCGCATCACCATGCTGGACGATCCGTTCGATGTTATGGGCGCATGCCTGAAGAAGCTGGGCCGGTCGATCAATTCCAACGATCCCGCCGACTTGAAAGCCGCCCAGCGGGAAGCCATTGGACAAAAGCCGCTGCTACGCGCGTACCTGAACGCCGAGGTGCGTGACCAACTGGTGAGCGGCGACGTGCTGGCCGCGCAGATGTGGAACACCACGGCGCAACAGGCCATGGCGGCATCGCCCGCAATTGGCTTCGTTTACCCGCGCGAGGGGTACGCGGTGTACCCGGATTGCATGGTGATCCTGCGCGAGAGCAAGCATCAGGAACTGGCCCAGCAGTTCTTGAATTTCATGCTGCGGCCAGAGATCGCCGCCGCCAACGCAGTGGCTGCCCGGACGGCCACCACGAACCTGGCCGCCCGCGCCCATCTGCCGGAGGAGTTCCGGAAGAACGAGACGCTGTTCCCCCCGGCCCCGATTCTTGCGCTGGGCGAATGGGCCGAGACTTTGGATCCGGGGACGCAGCGCCTGCGCGACCGGCTGTGGACCGAGATCAAAAGCGCCTGAAGGCACCCATTGGCCGTCAATCCTCGTCGTCAGAGTCTTCATCCTCAGAAGTCTCACTGTCCTTTGCGACGTCAATCGTGTAACCACCGCCGCCGTCGTTCAAATCCCAGGATCCGTACCAAGTGCCGCCGACCTTGACGTTGATGTACTTGTCAGTGTAGTCATCATACTCGGGAACTTCAAACGCCGCGTGGCCGCTGTCATCAGTCCATGAGTCATCACCGTATATTCCCAAGCGGCCTCCTGGGAAAAACGTCTTTCCAATTGACAGGCGGACTTGAGTGCTTGCGTAGGCTTCGCCATCATGAAGAACCTGGATGTCGATCGTGTGGGACATGTGGGAAAATCCTATCACAAGTTATGACGAGTAGTCTTTCAAACCTTCAAAACCTGATGACGACTTCTCCGATTGTGGAGCTCTTCGATGAGCTGTTGAGGACTAAACACTTGCTTGGAAGGACGACGCAACCGGGCCCAAGTAAACTGAGATGTGGCCCTTTACGGCATAGAACAAGAAATTCCGCTGCTGAGGCCCGACGGCTCGCTTGCCGATTCCTCAAACACGACCTTTGCGGAATTGCAGTCCATCATCGATCAACTTCCTGAATACGCGGCCGACCGCGGCATTCTCCACATTGGCGACGCGGGCATCAAGCGTAAGCGCTGGTATGTGGAAGGGTACGAACGCTTCGCCGAGGACGGCAGCTCCGTCGCGATGCTCCCCAAGGCCATCGAGATCCGGACCCCGCCCCGGCCTACGATCGGCGACGCGCTGGCTGATCTCCGCCGGCACTACCTGCTTCTCCGCGACGGCCTGGCCGCGGCTGGATTCAAAACTACGTGGATCAGCCATCATCCGTTCCAATCGACGTTCGATCTGGATCCACCGCTCAATGCGTACGAACGTAAACTATGGGGCGACTATGCCGACATGGCCACCGACACGATTGCGCAGCGAACGTTCGGTCCCGATCTGAATTTCTCCCTGGACGGCATGGACGACGCCGCACTGATTGACGCCGGAAAAAAGCTGACCTACTACAGCCCTTTCATCGTGCCGTTCAGCTTCTCCGCGCCCTTTGAGGCTGGCCGGCTCTGGGAGGGCCTTTCGTTGCGCACCTACGTTCGCACGGGCCGACGCCCCGCCGTCCGCGTTTTCCTGCACGATCAAGCGAACATGCTGAAAAGCGTGCCGACGCTGACTCAGGAACGTGAACTTCCCGCCAACGCTGGCAGAATCGAATTCAAAGCGTTTGACACCTGTCACAGCCTTGCCCTCTACGATTCGTTGTTCCATTTGCTCATAGGCATCCTAGAAGACACGACGCTTCCGGGACGCGCGTTGACGCCTGACGCGGCGCTACACCAGCGGTCCGCGCGGCACGGCTTTTCGGACGAACTCATCCGGGCTGGAGCGCGCCAGGTGCTTGACGCCGTGCCGCGGGCCGGTGGATTGATGCACATGCTGGAAGACATGCTGGAAGACAATCGGCTCCCAGTTCAAGATTTGATCGACGCCTATCGCGCCACTCAATCCATTCCACTTACGTTGGGGCAGTTCGAAAATCTTGATGTATGAAAACCTCGATGTGTGAAAATCGAGGGGTACAACATGAGCCATATTCTGCAGTCGTTGCCGCTGGGCGAGAAGGTCGGGATCGCGTTTTCGGGGGGGCTGGACACCAGCGCCGCCATCTATTGGATGCGCCAGAAGGGAGCGATTCCGTATTGCTACACCGCGCACCTTGGCCAGCCCGATGAGACCGACTACGATGACATTCCTCGCAAGGCCCTGGAATATGGCGCGGAAAAAGCCCACCTGATCGATTGCCGTGTGCAGTTGGTCCGCGAGGGTCTGGCGGCGCTGCAATGCGGGGCCTTCCACATTACGACCGCGGGAGTTGCGTACTTCAACACTACCCCCATCGGACGCGCCGTAACCGGCACCATGCTGGTGGGCGCGATGAAGGAAGACGACGTTAATATTTGGGGCGACGGCAGCACTTATAAAGGCAACGACATCGAGCGCTTTTACCGCTATGGCCTGATGGTGAACCCCGCGCTGCGCATCTATAAACCTTGGCTGGACCAGACCTTTATTGATGAGTTGGGCGGACGGAAAGAGATGTCGGAACTGCTTGAGAAAGCTGGCCTTGGTTACCGCATGAGCAAGGAGAAGGCATACTCGACGGATTCCAACATCTGGGGCGCGACCCATGAAGCTAAAGATCTGGAGTACCTCAAGAACGGCATCAAGATTGTAGAGCCCATCATGGGCAAGGCCTTTTGGCGCGACGACGTTGCTGTACCGGCTGAACAGGTAAGCATTACGTTCAACGAAGGGCTCCCCGTGGCGTTGAACGGCAAGAGCTTTGACAGCCAGGTGGATTTGGTGATGGAAGCCAACGCTATCGGTGGACGGCACGGGCTGGGCATGTCGGACCAGATTGAGAATCGAATTATCGAAGCCAAGAGCCGGGGCATTTATGAGGCTCCGGGCCTGGCTCTGTTCTTTATTGCGTATGAGCGGCTCATTACCGGCATTCATAATGAGGACACGATTGAGCAATACCGCGATATGGGACGCCGGCTGGGGCGCCTTTTGTATCAAGGGCGTTGGTTCGATCCGCAATCGATGATGCTGCGGGAGACGCTACAGCGCTGGGTGGCTAAGGCCGTTACTGGCGAAGTGACTTTGGAATTACGGCGCTGGAATGATTATTCGATTTTGAATACGGAGAGCCCGAATTTGACGTACTCGCCGGAGCGGTTGACCATGGAGAAGCATGCCGGGGCGTTTACTCCGCAGGACCGGATTGGCCAGTTGACTATGCGGAATTTGGATATTAGCGATAGCCGGGCGAAGCTGTTTGTGTATGCGCAGGCGGGGTTGTTGGGGCCGCAGACGCTAGAGGGGTTGCGGCTGCTGGATGAACCTAAGTAGGGTGAATCCGTAACCTCCGGCCCTGATCGGTGAAAGCTTTGCATGTGGCCAACTCGACTGCGGAAAGGCCTCTAACAGCTAAGTCTGGATTTTAACCGCCGCGTATCTTGCATCCTCTTCGTGAGGTGATCAGCAGAAAAATGGACATCTAGCAAGCTACTTGCGCGCTGATCGTACGCAACCAATTTGGGCTGAAGTATTTGAAACGTTTCCGTTAAGCCTGGGATGCCGCCGACTCTGAGCACTCGGCAGAACATTACGCTCATGCGCTTTCCGTTGGCTGTGATTCCGAGGAGGAGAGGTATATGGTCCAGGGCGTGGTCACTCGACAAGGCGCGATTTGGGTATTACATGCACCGAAATGACCGCTGATCAACAATCGGAGTACGCCATCACTGTCTTCCCTTAGTACCTCTCGCGCTTATCGCGTTCTCTCACCCAGGAATCGCCGCATAATACCGCGCATGCCGCCGCTCTCCAACGCGAATCAGTGCTCCCTTGGCGACCATATCCGCAAGATCCCGGGTCGTTGTAGCAGCTGACGCCTCGGTAATTCCCATATAATTCCTGGCGCTGAGTCCGCCCTTGAATCCCTCCGGACCCTCGCGTAAAACTCGCAGCAAGGCCTTCTCTTGCCTGGGATTCAGTTGACCGCGCAGACGGTCCATCAAGCGGGTCTTGCCGATCACGAACTCCACGCGCGCGACGGTCCGCTGTTTAGCCTCAATGGCAATGCCAGCGAACCAACTAAGCCAGTCACTGATCTGGTTGCTCTTGTT
>JBBQUE010000002.1:0-18982 GCA_038212805.1 Bryobacterales bacterium
CTTGCAATCCGAAAAAACTAAGCCAACTTGGGAACCACGAACGGAGCCCGGTAGTTGCGCGTGAACATCGCAGTGGCCTCGGCATCCCCGACGCACGAATAAGTCTTCGCGTCGAAGTTTAAGGTCCGCCCCAAACGATACGAGATATTCGCCAGATGCACCAGCGTGGTGGAAATTGCGCCCTCTTCGATCTCGGCCGTCAGATCCTGCCGCTTACGGCTGCGCACCGCATCCACGAAATTCGCAAAATGATCGCCGCCCTGTTTGGCCGAGGGTCCAGGCTGCTGATCCTTACCAATCCAGGTCTGATAGCGCACATAGCCATCGATCGCCAGGTAGCCATTCGAACCGTAGAAAATATTGCCCACCGTGTTGCTCTTCACCTTGGGATCGAAATCCTTGATGTCCGCTTCATGATTCGTCATCCAATGGCGAACCTCAAACGTCATCATCTTTTTCTTCTGCCCGGGAACATCGAACTCGTAACTGCAGGTAATGGTGTTGGGCGTTTCCTGGTCGTCGTCGAACATGAAGTGGCCGCCGATGGCCGAAACCTTGGTGGGATATTTCACCCCCAAACCCCAGCGCGCGATGTCCACTTCGTGGATGCCTTGGTTCCCTAAATCGCCGTTGCCGTAAGCCCAAAACCAGTGCCAGTTGTAATGGAAGCGGTTCTGAGTAAACGCGGTCTTCGGCGCGGGGCCCAACCACAAATCGTAATCCACACCCGCCGGTACCGGCTCCACCGGGGCGCGGCCAATGGTGTCGCGCCACTTGTAGCAAAGCCCGCGCGCCATGTAGACATCGCCGATCACGCCTTCGCGCATCTTCTGGACGGCTTCCTGCAGCGCCACGGCCGACCGGCTCTGGCTGCCCTGCTGCACGATCCGGTCGTACTTGCGCGCCGCCGCGACAATCTGCTTCGCTTCGAACATGTTGTGGGCGCAGGGCTTCTCCACATACACGTCCTTACCCGCCTGGCAGGCCCAGATGGTTTGCAGCGTGTGTTGATGATTGGGCGTGGCGATGGAGATCACGTCGATTGACTTATCCTCCAGCAGCTTCCGCAGATCACTGTAGCCGGTGGGAGCCTTGTGGGTGCGGCTCTCCACGAATTTCGACGCTGCGCCCAACACCGATGCATCCACGTCGCAGAGCGCAACCAGATCCACATTCGGAAGCGTGGTGTAAGCATTCAGGTGGGTCTTGCCCCGGCCCTTCAGACCGACGCAGGCTACGCGGACAGTGTCGTTCGGGCTCTTCGTCGTGGTGCCAGCCATGGCCGAACCGGCGGCTACGGCGGCGGAACTCATCAGGAAATATCTTCGATTCATTGCAATTGTAGGTATTCTACACCCTACGCTTCCATGTTCGCGAAGAGCCAGTTGTTCAGCGGGGCGGGGAACGGACGGATAAGAGAAGCCAGAGTGGAGGTCCCCAACAAGACATTTCCCGTAGCAGCATAAAACGCGGGAACAGCCGAATTAGGATTGGGAACCGGCAGCAGCAACAGGCTGAAGGGCGCGGTGAAGCTCCGCTTGCCTTCAACGCTAGGCGTGGCCCGCTCATTGATGATCACGTTGCCGGTGGCGGTGCAGCGGTCGATCGCCCAGGCGGTGGCCACGGCGGATTTGGTGGAGTTGTTGCGCATGCGGTTCGACGTCATGGTCAGCACGCTCTTGGTGGGGAGATCGGAGTCCACCACCAGCAAAGCGCTGCCCATTTCATCGCCGCCCGTGCCCATGTCCAGATTGTTGTTGGAGAAATCCAGAGAGAGCGCCAGCGTGGGTTCCAGATTCCCAATGGTCGCCAGGATGGCGAACGCGGGATCCACGCGAGCCTGCGTAAAATCGGCCAGCTTTATGGTCTTCATCACAGGCGTGGTGGAGGTTGTGGGCTTCACTTGCTTCACGGTGTACAGCGTACTGTCCGTGATGGATTGCCAGATGGTTTTCTTGGCAACCATTGTGGTTGCGGTCGCGAAGCCCAGCGCTGACGTGAAACTGCTCACCGGCAAAGCGGCGGCCGTAGGCGGAACCCAGCCTCCCGCAACCGGGTAGAAGAGGGCGAAGAACCAGGCGCGCTGATAATTTACGTTTTGGAAAATATTGCCGAACACGGCCAGCAGCAGCCCCACTTCCTGTTCGTAGGCCGCGTCGAACGTGATCTCCTGATCGGGCGAGATCATTTGCAGTGATTGCAGCGAGAGGAACCAGAATCCCTCGCTAGACTTCTGAACATCGTTGTCGCGGCAGGAAATCGCGCCTGAATCGGCCGTCAGCAAGCCTGCGAATTGCAGGTTACGGAATGAGTTCTTAGCAATGGACAAGCTGCCCGTCAAAGACCGCAAGACCTTCGTGGTTGGAACAGAAACAGTGGTGCCCGCCATAGTGGTGGACGTGGTTGAGAGCACCGTGGGATGAATCAACAGACCAATCAGAAGCTGCGGCGGCGACGCCACGCCCGCTGGGTTGACCGGCGTTGAGGCGACACCTGAATCCACGCCCGAAAAATCGTTGCCTTCAATCACCCAGCCGGTGCACGAACCTCCCCCAAATATCCCCACGGAAAACAGCATGCGCTGGTTGCTGTGCTGTTGCACGAAGACGCACTGCCGCACTGTGAGCCCGTTGCTATCCAAGGCCCGGATCCCAATAGACGAGAGAGTATTCTGCGCCAGTTGCCCCGTCGGGAAGGGGGCCAGCGGCAATTCCAGCCGCAGCTTCTGGATCTTCACGTGGTTCGCGTTCGTAACTGCAATCAGACCATCGGAAAATCCGGCTTGTGGATCAGCGGATCCTCTCAGTACGGCCCCTTCCGGACACCCTTCAATCGTGGTATCCGGATGGCTGGCGTCCAACCGCAGCGTGGCGGGCAGCACATAAATCCCTGGCTTCAGACAGATATGAACCGGCCCCTTGCCCTTCTGCCCATCCACGATGGATTGCAGCGTTACACCGGCCACCAGGTCTTCCGGGCCTACACTGATCTGGCAGCATCCGCCATTTCTGCGCCGCGTCAACGTAACCAGATCGTCAAACTTGTCGCGGCAATCCAGCACCGCGGGTCCGGCGGGCAGGAACTGCGAACCATCGAAATCCACCATGGCGAGTGAACAGTACCGATGCGCCACGGCACGCCGATCCACCGCCGCGGGATTACCCGAACCATCCACGGGCCATTCGATATTGCCCACCGCGTTATCAATCGCGGTGCGGGCGGGAATCAGCCAGTAATCGCCGGTCTCAAAGGCGCCACCGGAGAACTGGACTTGAATGCCATCTTCCAATTGAATCGCGGCCGCCGCGGTCAACACTTCCGCGCCGCTGGTCTGGTTCCACAAGCGCAGTTTTGGGTGCAGCTTGGCGTCGATCACGGGCGCGGTCCCCGCGGGCGTCAGATCGATCGTGCGCGCCGCCGGATCCACTTTGGCCACCTGGTACAGCATTCCGCGCCCGTCCAGCAGCTCCAACCGGTCGTCCAGCAATTCCACCCATTGGCCCGGCGCAAAGCCCAGTTCTTCATCCCGCCCGGTAGTCTGCACCGCCAGGCTGAAGCCCGATCCACCGCCCGACGGGGGCAGAATAGCCGTGACCACCGAACCGTTCTCGCGCGACCACTTGAACGTCGCCTCGCCAATCTTGCCCGGCTTGTGGATCTCCACGCGGTACAACTGATTTTCCAGGCGCCGGTACCCGCTTTGCGGCGGAAGCACGCACGGGCCCGCCTTGCCAGACGTAACCACTGACGCCGTCAGCTTGCCCGGAACGCCCACGAATTTCGACCCCGCGGACGCACAGGTCACCGCCGTCCCGCGATCCGCAACCCGTTTCAGCTTCACCTGCCAAACCGTCTTCACGCGCGTGGCCGTATCGGGCCCGCCCAGCGCCGTCTCACGGATCGCTGGATCTTCCACGGCTGTAATATGCCGGCTCCAGACGTCCAGATAAACCTGATAGATACCCGCCGTGGACATACCGGGGATCTCGCCCAGCGCGCCGGTCTTCAGCGGTAGATCCGGCTGATGCAGAATGGTGGCCTTATCGCTCTCGTTCTCGCATAGAACACCGGAAGCATAAATGCGTCCCTGGCCAATGGTGAGATCTTTCCCGCCCGGTGCCAGATCGATTTGGAAACTACCCGGCACGCTCGAAGGCACGCCGCATCCGCCGATCTCATCGTGTACAGTCCGGATTTCCCGCTGGTAATCGATCTCCTGCTCTTCGTTCCAATCCGCGTCCACTTGTACCCGCCCCTGCTGCATCAGGACGCTGTGGTAATGATTGGTGCGGTCAAACGTATCCCGGCTGAAATCACCCTTCATGGGTCGCGCTCCTCAATACGTTAGTTTTCAAAAATCACCGCCGCTTCCAGCCCCACCTTCAGATACTCATCCAGGCGAGTCTCCAGGTTCGATTTACGCTGCGGCTGGAACAAATCGTGGAAGACGCCCATCTCGGAACCGTCGTTTGCGCCTTCGCGGATCTCGACTGGACACGTCTTGTATAGCTGCAAATACGCCGCGCGGCTGTAACTGGTGCCGGTAAACACGGGCAGCAGCGACGTGCATTGGTATTGCCGCGGCGTCTCGGAACCGGCCGGCAGATCACTGAAGCGCACGCACCCGCTCTGCCGCCGCGCGAACCGGGCTTTCCCTGTCAGGATGCTGTTCTCAATCAGCACCGTCTCCCGGGCTTCCACGCCCCCAATCACGGTGCAACGCGCCAGATCCACCTGCCCGCACGGCAGAGTCGCGGTCTTCGCAATGGCCAACAGGGTAGCGTCGCCCGCGTCAATCACGCTATCCTGCGCGCTCACCGCTACTTCCTCATCCACCATCAGTTCCCCGGTGATGGAATGGTCCAGCGTCAAGCGCCCGCCTCCCGTGGCCGTCCACGTAACCGTATGTGCGCTGCAGTCGGCAATCGTTACGGTGCAATCGTCACGGCCCACGATTTCAATTCCCTGGCCAATGAACAGGCCATCCAGCACCACGGCGCTGCGGGGAGCGGTGTTGATGTGGATCTTGCCATCAATACACGGACGGGTGCGGTCGGCCGCCTGGAACGTGATGGTTTGATCCGCGCTTAAAATTAGCGTGATGTCGCCGGTATACGTATGGCTGTCGTCAATTTCAACAATCCCGCTGGACGCCCCTACCGTGGTCAGCGCCGCCGCGATCGTATTCGTGGGTACATGCACCGCGGCCGGGTTATGCACATACGTGCGCCGGGCATACGGGCCCGCGCCGTAATCGCCACTGAAGCCATACACGAAATCCACTTCCACCGGGACGTCTACCGCCGTCGCAAACGCCATCCGGCCCATTTCAACATCCACTGCTACCTGAATCGGGAAACCTACCGTGGATGAGTTCAGGTCCAGCGGAGCCACACTGTACTGCTTCACCGCATCTGGAAACGTCCAATCCGATAGATTGCAGATTTGGATCTGATCCACCGGAATCTTCACGCCGTTCTTATAAATCGTGAACGGCGGCGACGCCCCGAAGTACGCAGGTATGGGCACCGGCTTCGAACTCGCCGTGGCCTGCCGCCGCGCTTCCAATTCATCGAAGAGGCGGCGGCGGCTGAGAGCGGCGGGAACGTTCTGGGGCTCTACCATTTGCGCGATGTCTTCCGCTTGCGCGGCGCTATTGAAGAGCCGGATGTCACGCCCCAAGGGATCGAAGGTAAACGTGTGGTCCGCGATCTTGCGGGGCGTTCCCTTTGCGATTGGGTACGGCCGAAGCCGCCAGACAAAGATGCCGACGTTCGGGATGTTGTACCGCCCCCGTCCGCTGGCAATTCGCCGCACGTCCACGGTGCGCGTGGTTTCATCGAACGCGGTATCCATCTCTTCGGCGGCCTGCCAGTTATGCAGATCCGGACAGCGTGGATTCCCCGCGCGAATATGCTTCATGTGCTGGGTTTGGCCCAGTAAATGAAAGAACTCCACGGTGCGCGCAGGCCATCCGGTGACATCGCGCGCCAGCAATCCCAGCACGTACGCCGTGCCCTTGCGGCGGCGATACCGGATGGTGTTGGCGACCTCCGCCCGGCGGCTGCTGATCTTGGGCGTTACCCCGTGCAGCAGTCGGTACCCGATCAAGTCGCCGATGTAGGGGACCACCCAATCGGCGGACGTTTCGATAAACAGATCGTCGTAAAGCTGATCCAGGTTTTCTTCCAGAACGCCAGCCTGCTCCGCAATCACGGCGATCAAAGCCTTTAGCGGTTCGCCCTGGCCCGCGTCGCGCAGCCGGTACAGCACTGGTAATAGTTCGTAGAGATGCTTGGCGTCAAAGCTCATGCCTTCACCTCCACGGCCGGACAGGCGAAAACGCCTGCCCCACCTACCCATAAACCACTGATTCCGCGATGTAGCGCGGGCGTTATCGCCTGCGATTTAGCGCGTGAACCACTTTCGCCTCGGGCTGCTAGTGATGCCACGGTCAGCCATTCCGGATTCAGCGGTTCGCCTTGGCCCGCGTCGCGCAGCCGGTATAGCACTGGCAGCAGCTCGTAGAGATGCCTGGCGTCGAAGTTCATGCCTTCACCTCCACCATGGCGAGCGAATTCGGATCGATGGTCAACAGCTCAGCGCCCAGCGACGCCGCGCCCGAAATCACCGGAGGATCGGCGGTCAGCCATTCGGGCGGCGAAGCGAGCGCAGGTTTTCCGGTGCGGCGGAAGCCGGTTGCAATCACCGCGATTACGCCCGGCACGTTCTGCATTACCGCCAGCGCCTCACTCAAGAAAACCGGCTGCGCGAACATGCGCGCAGCAAACGAATACTGCCGCAGCAGCGCATCCTGAACAGCCTTCCGAACTGCCTGGGCATCCCGATCCGGGTCCACCGTTAGCGTGGCCGCCAACGAAAATGCCGCTGGCCGGTACGATCGCAAAATCACCGGCAGGTGCGGATCTCCAGCGTTGCGCAACGCCGTCAACAGATTACCGTACAGCTTGCCGTCGCTCTTGATTTCCGTTCCTCCAGAACCCGCCACGGTAATCAGAATCACCCGCTGCCCGTGATCCCAACTCATGGCCGCCATGGCTTTCGCAACGCCCGCCGAAGCTCGTGCGAAGTCCTCATAATCATCCAGCGAAACCACGCGGTCTAAAGCCCGTACCGTGAACGGCGCATTGCCGCGCGCCTGCTCCACCGTCTCCGGATCGTCGCCTCCGCTGGCCGCCACCGGGTTCGCCGCGTCGCGCACGCCCAGTGGCCGCGTCAACAACTGGCTCAGTTGACCGGCCTTCACCAGCCCAGCCGATCCGATGCCTTGCCGGTATTTCGCCTGCACGTTGTCCTGGCCGGAGCTCAAGCGCGCGCCCGTCACACCGTCCCCAAACTGCATCAAGGTCTTCCCGTTCTCATTGCGCGTGGTGACGAACACGCGGTCGCGCGGACCCTGTCCATAGAGGCTGGGAACCTCATGCCAGGTCACGCCATTCACCGACACCGCCAGCGTGGATGCCACCCCGGAAGGCGTCGCCGCGCTGGTATACGTAAGTGGCGGCTGCTTCAGCACGAACCGTTGAAAAATCCTGGAACCATCCCCGCTGCCCGCAATCTCCTGCCGGGTTTCCCCGTGCGATGCCGCCGCCACGTTGGCATTGATCCGCACGCTGTCAATGTTGTAGCTGTACCTCAGCGGGGCGTCCAGATCCATGCGGGTGTAGCCATCTTCCAGCGTTAACTGTTGAATCGTCCGGACCTCGCGCGTAGGCGCTGCCTGATCATTCGGCTGCCCCGCGATTTCGATCTTCTGCCCCACGCGCAGACGCAACACAGCACTATCCAGACGAATATGCGAGCCCGTCACGAAGGAATTCGAAGGCTTCGGGGCCAGCGCAAAAAGCCCTGTCTCGCCCAGCACTTTGGTCGCGCGCCGGTCCAGGAACAGAACCGCCCAGATGTCGGGAAGTTCCAGCCGCGTCACCTTGCCGGTCAACGCGAAGCCCGTGCGCGAAACCTCCTGGCTGCTGGCGATCTTCACTCCGAAGCTGGCCGTGCCTGGATCGGAGAACGCTACCCACTTGCCCGCAACCAGCCCCGGATACACAATATCCAGGTCCAGCTTCCAGCTCTTCAGCAGCTCGGGATCCGCCCATACTAAGTTGAACTTATCCCAATCGTACGGGAACGCCGCGGCGTTGGCCGGAATCGCTTTCCAGAGCAGCGCATTGTGCCCAAACACCGACGCCCGGGTTCCCATCAGATGAACGGGGGTTGAGGCAGCCGCGGTTACCTCGGCGATGCCGGTATCAATCGCGGAGGCCAACGCGTCCAGATCCCACTCTTGCGTCCGCGCCAGATCCATCAGGTCGTCCTGCGCCCAGGTTCGCCCCCGCGTCAGTACCTGCGCCAGGGCCGTGCTCAAGGTCTGGCGGGCAACTGGCTTCGTGCCAGGGCTTAGCGGCGTGCTGCCGGAATCAAGCGCCACCGCGGATTCCAAAGTCACCCGCGTCAAATTCGCAGTAGAATCCACCGCAATCGTGCTCACGCGCCGGATCTGCGCAGCCGATGACGCCGCCGTCGGTTCCAGCAGCAGCGTGTCCCCAATCTGCAAGGCCGATTGCGCGCCGCGCAGCGTAACCACGTTTGTGGTTCCATACGGCACGCTGCGCAACGGCCGCAGTTCGTTCCAGGCTACCCGGGCCTCAATCGCTTCCGTCGTCTCAAAGGTTTGCGGCTGCTCCCCTGGCCCTGGCACGCTCTGGATCTTGATGCCCGGCGCAAGTTGCACCACCTGCGGCGATCCGGCCAGCGCATTCGCGGCTGGTAGCGAACCAGGAATCTGAGCGGGCGGATTCTCCATGCGGAAAGATACGTAGGTCTCCGCCGCTAACCCAGGGCGCAATTGATAGCCGATAAGCTTGGCCATCTCCTGGAGCGATACGCGCTCGGTCGCGGTGCGCAGGTAATTTTCGTTCGCGATGCGCTCCTGGTAGAACGTCAAAATGTCCGCTACCACTGCCCAGCCATCGATCAAACCGATGGAGAAATCGTCATCCGACCGCGTCCGCAAACCCTCCAGCCCCGGCGACGAAAGCTGCGCCAGCATGGTGCTCTTGAAACTGGCATGATCGCCCGCGCGGTATTGAATCTCCGAAAGCCCAGGCCGGTTGAATATCGGGGCGGGCGTCAGTGCCGTAACACCCTTGCATCCTTCGCAGCCGCAGTTGCAATCGTGCGTCATTTGCCACCATCCAATTGCAAATCAAATGTCCCGCGCTCCGGGAAATTCGGATCGTTATCCAACGTGAAAACCTCGGTCCGATGCGCGTCCAGGAAACCGCTCTTCAGGCCATCGCCACCGGGAAAATCAGCGCGCTCGAAAGTCTTGATCCGGACCGATTCCACGCCGTCCACACCCTGCGCGGCCGCATACAGCGGACTAAGGTAGAACCGGCTACCCAAAGTGAAGTTATCCGGGTTGAACACCGTCCGGTTGTTGAACAATTCCAGCAGCGCCGTGCTCACGTCCATCCGGAAGTAATCACGCTTCACGCATACATGCATGGAAACCTTCAACGGCACCATGCGCGCTTTTTCAATCTCCAGGTCCGTACCCGCCATGCGGTATTTTTCCATGTGCCGCAGCAGATCGCTCCGGAAGGCACCATCCAGATCCAGCCCGCCCAAACGGTCCACCGTCAGGAACACGGTATACCAACTCCCCGTCCAACGGAACGTCGCGGCGGCTTTTTGGATACCGGGATGGCGCTGGGCTACTTCCGCATAATCGGCGGCGGTGACAGCGCGCTCTTGCGTGCGGAACGCATACGGCGCACTTTGGCGGACGTGCTCAATCGATTCCGGATTTACCCCACCCACCGCGGGCAGTGGATTCGTTATGGCCTCAATTCCGCTAAACGAGCCCACCAGATGCGTGATGCTGCCCGCGCCCACGTTGCCCGCCAGTCCGTTGCCAACCCGGTACCGGACTTGAAACGCCGTGCCCGCGGACGGACGTTCGCCATGTTCGTCGTCACCGAAGCGCACGTAAACCACGCCGTCGCTTTCCACTTCAGTGGTGAAAACCCGGCTGTTCGAATTCAGTGACCCATCCAGCATATCGGGGGCAAACGCCCAGTCCGATGCCGTGCCGTTCAACGTGCCGGTTAATTGCGGAATCGCGGGTACGGAACCCGTTAGAAACGTAAGCGGCGCTTCCTTGAACCGCGGCCGGAACCGTGGAAAACCGCGATCTGGAACCGTGCCCAGGTCTTGCAACTCAGTCGTGCGGCCATGGTCCACGAGCACGATGTTGCCGAGCGCCACGCTCACACCCGGGATCGGTTGCGCGCCATGATCGGCATCCGTATGCCACGCCAGGCAAAGCGGAAACGGCATCGCATCTTCGGCGCGCCACTCAATCTGCGTAACGGGCAAAGTGGTAAGCGGATCGGTCTGGCCGGTGATAACTTTCGTTAGGCACACCGCATGCCGATGCATCGGGTCGGCATCCGAAGGCGAGCCTGTATCCGGGCCGCGCACCTCCACGAAGATCAAAACATCGCCCGGTTGTAGCGCCGGATAATCACCCGCCAGAGTGGCCGTCCGCGCGCCTTGCGCCAGGCATGATTTCGTAGCGCTCCAGGTGTGGAACTGGATCTGGTTGTGCTTCTCATGCAGCGGTGGAATCGAACCCACGCTTTCAAACACGGTGGCCTGCGCCAGCACCGGCGAACCGGCGGGAATCACCACCGGCTGGGCTTCCATCCGGGTGACGAACTGCAGCGTCTCCCCCGCGCCCAGCGCCGCAATGTCGTTCTTCACGCGGATCTGCAGCCACGCCTGCGCGTTGCGGCCGTCGTGCATCCGGTAATCCACCAGGCGCGCATGCCGCCGAACCGAAGTCCTGCGCCGCGCCGTTCCCAGATAGGCTTCCGTGCCAATGGCGTCCTGCTGATAGCTCAGGTAATCGCCCGCGTACGCCAGCAATTCCACCAGCGCAATGCCCACGTCGGCGGCATTGCGTTCCTGCCAGTCTGGCATCAATAACGATAAGCGATCCAGCATCACGCCCCGGAAGCTGCTGTAATCCTTCGCCAGATAGTTGATGTCGATGGCCTCGCCCGGTGCCGCCGGGCACATATCGTTCGGCTTGCAATCGAATTGGCTCAGGCAATCGATCCGGAATGAGAATGCAACCTGCGAAAGCTGTGGATCAAAGACCGCCGGTGCGCCTACCAACCTCAGCGTGTATGCGGAAAAATCCCCCACCTGATTTACCTTTACAGTGATCTGGTTCGCGGCCGCGGGTGTAACCGACACCACCTTGATACCTACAATTCGCACGCCGCCATCAATCGCAACGTTGTCCCTGGTCAACGCGGCCACCGCCAGATCGTGCAGGAAGGTCACGGTCAGCAGGGTCTGGTCCGCTGTCGACACCTCCAGAAAGTCGATGCCATTCAGGAACGGATCGCCCTTTGGATTCCTTGCCACCCGGACCGCTTCGCGGCGCTCAATATTGCTACAGGCCGCCATCTAAAAGCTCCTCGAAAATTGCGCAACTTGCCTTTGCTGGTTGCGCCGGACCACGTATTGCACGCTCACCCGCAGCGTGGAATCTTCATTCACCACATCCAGGCCTTCCACCTGGATCAGATCTCCCAGCCACTGCTGCAATGCGCCCTGCGTGATGAACTGCGTCGCGGTAGCCAGTTCATGGCTGTTCGGCGCGAACACCAGTTGCAATAACCCGCTGCCGAACGTGGGACGGTTCACGCGCTCGCCTTGCGACGTGAACAGCACCTGCTCAATCAGATCGCGGATGTGCTTGTCCGTGGCGGCCTGCGCCGTGCGGCCCTTGTCGTTGAAGTGAAGCGGAAAATCGATCTGGCTCATGAATCCTATCCCCGGTTTATATCCCGATAACCCGTGGCTGCGTGCTGGCAATTACCGCCGGCCCTTGCGGAGCTTGCGTCGGCCCCAGGCACAGCCCGATACTGCTTTGCAACAGCGCCGGCAGGCCGTTGATCAACACCCGCGTGGCCGGCATCATCCACTGCACACGCAGACATGGCTGCGGCACCACGGGTGCGAACGCACACCCGGCTACCAGGGATTGATCGGCGATGGTGGCCACCGGCATCCCGCTCACCAGCACGCGCACGTTGCTCAAAATCGTCGAGATCTGCCCGCCGTGCGGACACATCGCCACCGCCCCCACGTGAAATAAAGGACCTGGCATATTAAGTCACCACCAGCGCGCCCGCGTTGATGGTCGTGGTCGGACCCACCATCACAATCGACGCGCCCTTGCCATTTTGAATATAAATTCCGGTGTCGTTCACAATGATCGTCGCGCCCGTGGTGCTCTTCAGCATGATGCCGCCCGTGGGCCCCGGCAAGTCGCTCACCACAATGCCGTTCTGCAGCACCGTTTGAATCGTTACGCCCGATAGTCCCGGCGGAACCAGGTGCGACAACACCGGCACCTCCGCGGGTGAACCCCAGTAGCATCCCGCCCAGATCGGGTAATCCGGATCGCCCTGTTCAAACTCCACCCACACGCCCGCGCCAATCATCGGAACCGCGAAGAACCCAGTCTGCAGCCCGCCCACCGGCGCGCAGGGCATGGCCCAACTGGTGGGCAGCACCGCGCTGACGTCCGGCACCATCACCTGAATCCGGCCCATCACCATGGGGTCGATGTTGTTGATCACGGTGCCGCGGTACTTGCCCCAAAACTGTTTCAGCGCGTCTGATTCTGTGTCTGGATTCATGCCGGCACTCCCAACCACTCCCTCATGGGCCCAAAGGGCACCCCTGCTCCGTAGAAGATGCGACCCACGCCGCCCGTAGCCGAGCCACGACTGTAAGGGAGTGGGGTATTTGTATTGTTCATGCCGGCACCGTCGCCACAGTCGATAGCAAACCGTTCCGGCTCAAGTTGAAACTCTGTTTATACTCGCCGCGCCTGATGTTGTGCGTCACCCCGCGCACGTAGTAAAGCCCATCAAACGCCGCGCCCGCGCCGCGTACGCCCACCAGTTTGCGCGCCTTCAACACGCGCCCATACCGCAGCACATTCAAGCTTCCGCTCACCGTCACCGCCTCCGAACTCTTGGACGATCGCGCCGCGCCCATCAGAATCGCCTGCGGAATGGAAAACTTCGCGGTGCTGTCGATCGGCACGAACTCTTTCGGGATCGGCGGGATCACTCCCAAGGGCGGGTTTAACAGCGAAATATCCGGAATCGGAATCGGAATGGGCACTTTGGTAATGGGCTCCTGCACCCACACAATCGGCATCTGCTTGCTGTCGTTGTTAAAACGAAAGCTCATGGATTCCACGTTGGTGAACGAATCCATATTGATGTTCAACGCGGGTTGCGCCTGCCCCACCTTCACCTCCGGTCCCCAGTAAGCAAAGCTGCTCCCCGGCACCGGCCCCGGGTCATGATAAAAAACGAAGCCAACCTGCTTGGCCAGCCCCTGAATGTATTTCAGATCCGTGCCCTGGTGGCGCGGGATGCGGGAAGTGGGAATGGGAATATCCAGCAGCACGCTGGGGATTACAATTGGCACCACGCCAAACACCAGATACTTGGCCAGCGCGATCAGGACGCGGCCTTCGGGCGGCAGTGCCGGATAGGGGAAGCCGCTGAAATCCAGGTAATCCATTACGCGCGTCAAGTCCTCACCGGTGATGGTCAGGACGTCGGTTCCATTGGAACCCGGCGTCAGTTGATGGTTCGTCATCACCCCGTCAATCAGCACGTCGGTGCCGCCGTTCACACTCACCGCCACAATCACGCGCACCAGCGGAATCGACGCGCCGCCCCCTAACAGAAACAGCGTCTGCAAAGGCGATCGCGAACTCAGATTAAATGCCAACTGGAACCCGCTGGGCCCGTTGGTGGACGTCGTTACCGTGACCGAATCCAGCGCATCCAGCACGGACCGGGGCACCGGCACGGGCACCGCCGGACCAATCATCAGGCTCATGTTGACGCCTCTAAGCACCCGGGACGCCCTCCGGTAAAGTGATCGCCAGCACCGTGCCCGTCACGTCAGTCAGTTCTTCCGGACGGATCGCGGAATTGGCGTCTCAGATGCGCCAGAACAATTCCGGATCACCAAAATGATGCGCCGAAATCTGATCCATCCGCTCTCCCTGCAACACCGTATGTTCCTCAAGCAACGCGAACCGGTCGGCGGGTGGCACGAAACGCCGCTTCAGAAATACCAGCGTGCGCCCATCCGGGGTCTGCCGCCTGGCCACCTCCGTATACTGATACCGGCTATTCGGCGGGAATGGGTTCGTTTTCACGACACCCAGTTTCAATAGTGCTTCAAGCGTTGGCGTCATGGGAGCCTCTCAATTCCAAGCGCATGCAACGACCCCGAGGCGTTCATCGCCGCCATGCGTTCTTTCTGTTGCTGATAAGCCATGTAGATGCTGCCGGCCTTGTGATCAAAGCCGACATCGTTCACATTCAGCACGCGCAACCCCAGGCTGATCTTGGCGCGGATGGGGTTCAGCGATGGGTCAAATGCTTCCTCGGTAATGCTCATCTCGGTAATCCGCACCGGCACCACGCGATTCCTGCTCCAGATCAGCAAGGCCAGCGGCGTCTCCATTGGCGCGATCTCCAATGTGCCGGACTTTGCCAGATTGTTATTCGCGATCAACTGGGCGCTTGTCGGATACAGAAGAGTTTCAAGCGCCGCCAGTTGTGGTTGAACCCCCACCTGCACGGCGTCTTTATTCTGGTCGGGGAACTCCAACTGGTCACTGGCGTCCATCGCGGCTTCAAGCTTAATGGTCTCGATCGGCGGAGCCTTGAGGCGCAGCGGGTCCGACCGGTCGCCCTCGGCGGTAGTGGCCTGGACTTGTAACGATCGCGTGATGCTGTCCGGATTGTATTGCAGCGTGATGATGCGCAACACAGCCGACGTATCGGGATCGATCAGTACGATGCCGCCCTTCACCAGCCGCGGAGAATTGGGAAATGCGCTCATTTAAAATTCGCCTTTTAATCCAAAACCGAGATTCGGGGTCAACTGGGGCGTCTGCGTGTCGCTCGGCTTGCCATAGGGAAACGTCCCCTGCACGCCCAACTCGATCTTGGCCTTGTTGCAACTACCCTTCTTCATGTCTTCCACAGCCTGTACGGCTCCCGCAAAAGCCGCGACAGCTTTACCAATATCAATCTCCGGCTGCACGAAATCGCCGATTTCCTTGGCCGCCATGCCCAGTTCCGTGGTTGGTGGCGGGTCGGGTTTCTTGGCGGCATCGGCCGCTGCCTTCGCCACGAACAGGTCGCTGATCTTCTTGCCGGCCTCGTTGATCTTGTCGATTGCATCCGACGGCACCGATGTCTGGCACGCGCCCGTGGATCCCCAGATGCGCAGCGAAACCTGCACGGTCTGCTTCTTCGCGTCTAGCGTGCCTTTCAGTTCCACCGGTATGCCATCGATCGCGATGGAGGCGGAAAATGTACCCGCCACCGCCGCTTCGAAATTGATTTTGAGGTTCTTGGCCTTGGCCAGGCGTCCCGTGAACTCGGCCGTGGCTTTGGTGGGCAGGTTGATCTTGAACGTACCCGCCTTGGTGTTGAATTCAAACTCGGTGAGCTGCTTGATGGTCTTGCCGATATCCGGCAGACCTGACCCGCTACTGGGAGGCGGCCCCGGCTTAGGATCCGTCCCTGGCCCGGTGCCCTGCGAACCCGGAGGCAAAAAGATGGGAGGTTTCTGAATGCCTTCTAGAATCTTTAGAAGTTCCGGAGACGTGGGCGAAAGATCGGGCTTGGCGGCGGCAGGCAAGGCAGAATCGCCCAGTACAGTGGATCTGAACTCCGCGCAGGTCTTCGGATTGCCCTTGCCTTCCGCGCAGTTCGCCAGAATCATGGCGACCACTTTGGGATCCAGTTCGTACTTCAGATCTTTCGGATCTTTCCTCTGAACCGCGGGGCCATGCGCGGTCAGGCGGGGAGTCTTGTTGCCCTGCACCGCTGCCTCGGCTGCGTGATCGGCTTCGGCCTCAGCGCTTGAATGCGACGGGCTTACTGGGATGGATCCCGAAGCATGGCTTCCGCGTTGCTGCACCACGTGTCCCAGTTCGTGCGCGATCAACCGCTGCCCTTCCGTGCTGGCGGGGTTGTACGTCGCCGGAGCAAAAATAATATTCGAACCTACCGTGTACGCTTGCGCATTCACCGCCCGCGCGGACTCACCGGCCTGGCTCCCGGTGTGCAATCGGACGTCCTGAAAGCCCTGGCCAAACTGCCGCTCCATACGCGTGCGAAATCCGTTGTCCATCTGCTGGCCTGAGGATTGCAACACACGATGAACGCTGGAAGGCGCGACGGCCGGCGCGGTGCCCGCACACTGCGAGCACTTCCCGCCGCACGAACATTTACGCTGCAACGCGGCCTTCATAATGCCCCTTTGCCTTCGGTCCGATCCGATTCCCTTGCCTGGCTCCCGGCGTACAGCCGGATGTGTTGGAAGCTCTGACCACAGCTTGCGCCACACGAACATTTGCGCTGCAACGCTGCCTTCACAATGCCCCTTTGCTTTCGGCTTGCACCGCTTGCGCCACCTGCGCGCCGGGCGAGTTCGATTCCACGGGCCCACCCGCCATGAGCGCGGTTTCAAGATCCCGCTGAACTTGCTCCGCTACCCGGTACCGGTCACCAGGAGCGATGCCTTCCAAAATCAGTTCGTCAATGATCAGTTCAATGCGCGCCGGTCTCATTGCCAATCCCCCAACTCCGCTTCGGAGACAGGACGTTCCAGCTTGCCCAGTTCTCCGCGCGCCGCCGATGCCAGATGCCGCATGCCGATTGGCTCACCCGCTTCCGCCGCCAGAAACGCCGCGTTCAACACCACATTGCGGATGTTGCCGCCCGCCAGATTCAAGCGCGCCAGAACCGGAAAGCGCAGGTCGCGAGTAGGCGCATGGGGCGGAAACGAACGCTTCCAGATCTCGGTACGCTGCGCCGCATCGGGGAAAGAAAACTGCACGCAAAAACGAAGCCGCCGGTGGAACGCGGGGTCAATCGCGCTCTTTAGGTTCGTGGTCAGAATCGCCAGCCCGCCGTAGGTTTCCATGCGCTGCAGCAGGTAGCTGACTTCCAGATTCGCGTACCGGTCGTGGCTGTCCTTCACTTCGCTGCGCTTCCCAAAAATAGCGTCGGCTTCGTCGAACAGCAGCACCGCCCCGCCTTCCTCGGCCGCTTCGAAGACGCGCCGCAGATTCTTCTCCGTCTCGCCAATGTACTTGCTCACCACCTGGCTTAGGTCTATGCGATACAGGTCCAGGTGTAGTTCATTGGCCAGCACCTCGGCCGCCATCGTTTTACCCGTCCCGCTGGGTCCGGCAAACAGGGCGCTGATTCCTAATCCGCGTTCGCCAGCCCGCGCGAAGCCCCATTCCTGGTACACCTTGAACCGATTGTGAACCTGCGCCCCGATATCCCGCAGCATCTGCTTCTGCGCCGGCGGCAGCACCAGATCGTCCCAGTGAGAACGCACCAGCACCCGCTGCGCCAGATCGTCCAAACGCGGACGGGCCTGCTTGCGGCAAGCATCCCACAAGTCGCTGCCAGTGGCGCTCACCGCTTGAATGGCTTCGGCGTCCAGCGAAAATTGCGCCACCGCGGTGTCTAACGCAGCGCCTTCGCCTAAGACCTGCCGCCATAGATCCAGGCGCTCCCGCGTGTCTGGCTTCGGCACGTCGAAGGTGGCCAGTGCCCGGCCCAGATCCGGCTGGCGTTCACGGGTGGCCAGCAGTATGGGGCCGCGATACCGCCGGACGAACCGCTTGGCGGCCGGGCCTGTCTCCGCCTCACAATCCAGGTAGAGCACGGTCCGGCTGAGCACCGCCTCACGAGCCCACAGACGCAGGAAGTTCTCCTGATCCTCCACGGCCTGCGGAACCAAATGCGCCGGCACGCTGTACACGGTCAGATTCAACAACTCCGCCACGCGCCCTGCAATCGCGCGCTTACCCGCGCCATCCTCGCCGCACAACTGGAACGCGGGAACCTCGCTCCGGTCCGCGGCTTCAATGAATAACCCCGCGATGCGGTCCGCGGTAATGCGGTGCGTGGGAGCGATCGCCACGGGCGCGGACAAAGCCTCGGCATACACGTTCAGCCGCTGATCGAACTTCGAAGCGCCCAGCAGGTAATCCAGAATGCGTTCGTCGATCCGCAACGGGCTATTGGTCAACGCGTGCCCCGGCCCCACTTCGATTAATCGCCACCGGCGGAGCGGGGCACCGGCCGATAACGCCGACCAGTGCGCCTCGCCGAACGATCGCAATGCCAAGCCAAACGTAGCCGTCTCCCCGCCGTCGAGTTCCGTGCTCGCGCACAGCAGCAGAATCTTGCGCTCAAAGGCGGACAACCCGAATGCCTCGCATACCATGTCCAGTGCATTCGGCGTGGACGAATCCAAAGGCGCAGCGGTTAGCCCTTCCACGTTGGCGCGCACGCCCGCCATCTCCGCCCGCAACCATTCGTTCTGCAGCATGGCCGTCATCAGATGGTCACCGTAGGTCCGGCAAAGGCACCGGCGGCGTCAAAAGTAAAGGGACTGCGCGCGCCATCCACGCTCACACGTAATAGATAGGTCCCCGCGACGATTCCGGGCAGTAACGCCGCCACCGTGGCCACCGGCGGACCCACCGGCGACGGAATGTCAAAAACGAAGCCAAGCGGGCTGGCACCGGGGGCGATGCTGGTTTGATCGAACAACAGCGACACTTTCTGGCCGGCGCGCATGGGTGGGTCCACCGTGATGGAAAGGCTGGGTGGAGCGCCCGGAGTCAAAGTCTTGCTCTTGATCACCGGCTGCAGTACGAAGGCCGCGACGTTCGATTCCACCAAGGTACGCGGCTGCCCCGGACCCAGTGGCATTTTGCGAATCACCTGGACCGCGTTCAGGCCAGCCTTGAGCGCGGGCAGAAGCACCGTAAGCCGTCCGGAGGTGGACAGCAGCTTGT
>JBBQUE010000003.1:0-17889 GCA_038212805.1 Bryobacterales bacterium
GGCGTGGAGCGTGAGTGAAATTGGGGGCCTGGTGGAGAGCGTCGAGGCGGCCGGTCGCCGGTCCGTGTCCGCGGGATTCCGGGTAATTGCGAGCCATGCGGCGCATGGCTATCTACTCAATGAATTGCTGGCCCCGTTGAGCAACCATCGCCAGGATGAATATGGCGGTTCGTTTGAAAACCGGATCCGGTTCCTGACGGAGGTGGTGACGGCGGCCCGCGCGGAGTGGCCCGCCGGGAATGCGCTTTTCGTCCGGATCTCCGCGGTGGACTGGGTGGAGGGAGGTTGGACCATCGACGACTCAGTCAAATTGGCGGCGCGGTTGAAGGCCATGTCGGTAGACCTGATCGATTGTTCTTCCGGCGGTAATTCCTCGCTCCAGCAGATACCCGTCAGCCCTGGATACCAGGTTCCGTTTGCGCGGCAGATCCGTGCCGAGGCGGGAATTGCAACGGGCGCGGTGGGAATGATCACTGAGCCAGCTCAAGCCAACGAAATCATCACCAGTGGCCAGGCGGATTTGGTGCTGCTGGCCCGGCAGATGCTGCGCGACCCTTATTGGCCGCTGCACGCCGCCCAGGCGCTGGGCCACCCGGTTACGCCGCCGGTGCAATACGCACGCGCGTTTTAAACATAGCGGCATGCATCTGTGCCCCATCGAGTGCCCTGTCGGCGTTCAGCTATTGCCGGGCGGCGGCGATGGCGATGCGCCGCCCCAGTTCCTCGCGAGTCAGATCCGTGCTGATGAATAGCTCCTGGCGGGCCCCCGCGCTGAGCGCGATGGCCTTCCATCCATTGGTGGTTTCAACCGTGATCCGGACCCGGATTAATCCCTTGGCATCGCGCACTGGCCGGATGACTCCGGGAATCACGGAACGAATCTCGGGGTTATTCGTCAGCAGGTCCTCCAGCAAATCGCGCACTCCATCAATGATGCTATGTTCGATTTTGAGTTTGCCCTGCACCTTGCGGAGTTTCATCGTGCTGAATGCGTCAGGTGCATTCCTCATGAACGGCGCGGATGGCGCGTTCCAGGCCGTCCAGCCGGACTACCACGCTGATGGTGATCTCGCTGGAACCTTGCGCGATGGCGATGATATTCACGTTCTGCCGGGAGATGGCGCTGAAGAGGCGGCCTGCCAGCCCCGGACTTCCGCGCATGCCTTCGCCCACAATGGCCAGCAGGCCCACGTTCTCATCCACCTCAATGGGCTTCAGGTAGCCATGCGTTAGTTCCAGCGCCAGGTCCGCGGCCAGATTCGCCAGCGTTGCACTCAATTCGTCTTTGCGCACCAGAAAGCAGAAGCTTTGGCGATAACTGGAACTGGAAAAAGCCAGCACTTCGGCATTCGCCGCGGCCAGCGCTTCAAGGGCCCTGGCCATGATCCGGGTGCCGCTGATGGCGCTGCTGGCCGGTTCAATAGATACCAGCGCGACGTTGGCCATGGACGTAACGGCGCGCGGTCCGGGCTTAGCTTCGGCCACCGGAAGAATGCGCGTCCCCGGAACGTCCAGGTTGAAGCTGTTCTTGCTCCAGACCGGAATCTTGCGCTCCGCTAGCGGAGCCAGCGTGCGGGGATGCAAGACCTTCGCGCCGTTGTAAGCCAGTTCGGCCGCTTCGTTATAGGTCACTTCGTTTAGCACGCGGGCGTTCTGAACCAGCCGGGGATCGGCGCTCATGATACCATCGACATCCGTCCAGATCCAGAGCTCGGAAGCATCCAGGGCCGCGGCCAGAATGGAGGCGGAGAAGTCAGACCCGCCGCGGCCTAACGTAGTGGCGCGCCCATCCACGGTGGCCCCGTTGAAGCCCGTAACAATGGGTAGGATATTGCGCTCCAGCAGCGGCATGAGCGTGGCGCATGCCTTGGCGCGGGTCTCCGCCATGAGCGGTGTCGCGTTGCCAAAAAGCGCGTCGGTTACAATCAGGTCCGCGCCGCTGATGGCCTGTGCCGGATTGCCAGTCCGTGTGAGAAACTTTGCCAGAATTAGCGCCGAGAGCTTTTCGCCGGTCGCGATGGCTTCATCCACGGAGCGCGGGGGCCGTTCGCCCAGCATCTTCACGCCATAGGCGATGCGCTGGAAATCTGAAACCAGGGTCTTAATTCCGGCGATCGTCTCTTCACGATCCTGCAGGGAAAGCAGCTCATTCACGCAGGCAATATGCCGCAGCGTGAGCATTTCAATGTTTGCGTCCACGCCATGCTGGTCCCCCGCCTCGGCCTTGCGCAGCGTATCCAGCAACAGATCCGTGACTTTCGTCATGGCCGAAACTACGGTTATCACCGGCCGGCGCATACGCTCTAAACCGCAGATCCTCGCGGCCACTTCCATGCGGCCGGCCGAGCCCATGCTGGTGCCGCCGAACTTCATCACCAGCAGGTTGTTCATCAATGCGTGAGTTCCTTGCCGTTTGAAGTCCGGGCCCGGATCAGACGCAGCAGGGCTTCTTCCACATCTTCAATGGACATCCCCGTGGTGTCGACATATTCGGCGTCAGGGGCCTGCACCAACGGCGATTCAGCGCGGGATCGATCACGGTGATCGCGGCGCTGGATGTCTTCGGCCACCGGGCCCGCGGGGGCGTTCAATTGAGCCGCCCGCCGGTCCGCGCGCTCCGACAGATCCGCATCCAGGAAAAATTTGACGTCCGCTTCGGGGAAGACGATGGTGCCGATGTCCCGCCCTTCCATGACGATAGAGGCGCTGCGGCCCAGTTCCCGCTGCCGCTGCACCATGGCGCGCCGCACGCCGGGAATGGCCGCCACGTGCGAAGCGCCTTCTCCCATCTGTGGCGTTCGGATTTCGGCCGTGACGTCCTCACCGTTAAGCAGAACGGTGGGTTGGCCAGGGACGAATTCGATCAGCGCCTGCTGTGCCAGTTGCTCCAGCCGGTGCATGTCACTCAACGACACGTTCAGGCGAACGGCCCACAGGGTGACCACACGGTACATCGCTCCGGTATCTATGTAGAGAAAGCCAAGCCGGTCCGCGACGCGGCGCGCTAAGGTGCTTTTCCCGGCACCAGCAGGTCCGTCGATGGCCACGGTGATTCGTTTAGGGGTAGGATGTGCGTGCAACCTTCATGATAGAGGATTGGGTCACTGCCAGGCCGTCCCGGCACCCAATCGCTGACGGGCTGAGACGAAATTCCGCGCCACGACGGTAACGAAGCCATCCTCGCCAGGCTAAGCCGTACGGACCATCGCTTCCGGATCCCACTCGCAGACCTTCTTCTCGAAGTAGCTGGCGTTGGTCAATAGCGCCGGACCCGCGGCCCGGAACCCGAACGTGGCGTCCTCAATCAAGGCTTTGTTTTCGCGAATCGAGCGGTAGAAATTCCGGTGATGCTCCAGATGCGCGCTGAAATTAGGCGGCGGAGTATACGTATCGTCGCGATCGGGGCGCATGCCATCGGCTCTGGGGCTTGGCTGCGGATACCTGCTCCGGTACTCCCGCAAATATTGTTCCTGGGTAGCCCGCGCGAACGTTTCCACGGTATAACCAGGCTCGGTTTCGCGCGGCCGCCGCGAGACGGTTACGGCGTTGTAGCCGGTGACCATGGTCCCTTCGCTGCCCACGAACTTCACGCCAAACGATTCCTGCGGCAACCCGCTTTCGAAATTCACTTTCAGCGAAACCGTGAAGGGCGGGTGGCGCAGCGTCTGCGGATAATCCAGCAGCGCCAGCATAACGTCGGGAACGTCGCGCCCATCCTTCCAGAAGCGCAATCCTCCGGTAGCGTAAACGCGCGTGGGCCCAATAGCGTTCACCGCATGGTGCAAGCCTGAGAGCAGGTGAACGAATAGATCGCCCGCCACGCCCGTGCCGTAATCCGTGTAGTTGCGCCAGCGGAAAAAACGCACCGGATCGAAGGGGCGCTGGGGAGCCTGGCCCAGGAAACGGTCCCAATCCACAGTGTCGGGGGAAGCGTCCGTCGGGATGGAGTACTGCCAGGCACCGATGGCCGTGTTGCGGCTCAACCAGGCCTCCACCATATTGAGCCGCCCAATTGCGCCCGCCTGCAGCAAGTCCCTGGCTTTCTCATAAACCAGCGAACTCACGTACTGGCTGCCCACCTGGAACACCTTCTTGCTGCGGGCCTGGGCTTCAATGACGGCGGGGCCTTCGCTGATGGCGTGGACCATGGGCTTCTCGCAATACACGTGCTTGCCCTGCCCCAGCGCTTCAATGCTGATGCGCTGATGCCAGTGATCCGGCGTGGCGATGATCACGGCATCCACGTCCGGTCTGGCCAGGATTTCCCGGTAGTCCCGGGTGGTGAATAGATCTTTGCCCCAGCGTTCTTTCGCGTGTTCCAACCGGCCGGTGTAGAGATCGCAGACGGCCACCAGCTTCACGCCCAGAATGGACCGGGCATAGTTGGCGTCGCCGGAGCCCATGCCCCCAGCGCCAATCAGCGCCACTTGAATCTTGTCGTTTTGCATGCGGGTTTCTCCGGCCTAACTCAGGGTCATGGTTTCAGGGTCCCAGTGGCAGACCCGTTTTTCGAAGTAGCTGATATTTGAGAGCAGAGCCGGGCCAGCGGCGCGGAACCCGAACGTCGCATCCTCCACCACCGGCTTGCGGGTGCGCACGGCATCAAGGAAATTCCGGTGATGATCCAGGTGGTCGTCATAGCCGGGCGGCGGCAGATACCGGTCCTCGGCTTGCGGACGGATGCCATCGGCAGTGGCGCGCAGCCGGGGGTATTTTTCCTTGTAATTCTTGAGAAATTTCCCCTGTTCCGCCTTTTCGAAGGTGTCGATGGTGTAGCCGGGCTCGGTCTCGCGCGGCTCTTTCGTGACGGTAACGCCGCGGCCGATCGTCAAAATCCCCTCGCTGCCCACGAAGCGGAAGCCGGAGCTCTCGCCCGCGCCATCCACGAAGTTTACCCGCAAAGCCAGGTTGAACGTGGGGTAGTCGTAAAGGCCCAGCAGCACGTCGGGCACGTCGCGCCCGTCCTGCCAGAAACGCAAGCCGCCCGTGGCATAGACGCGCTGCGGTCCCATGGCTCCGGTGACGAAATGCAACCCGGAGAAGAGATGAACGAAGAGATCGCCCGCGACTCCGGTACCGTAATCCTGATAATTGCGCCAACGGAAAAGCCGGGTGGGTTCGAACCGTACTTTGGGAGCGCGCCCCAGAAACCGGTCCCAATCAATGGTGGCGGGGGTGGCATCCGGTGGAATGGAATACTGCCAGGCACCAAGGGCGGAGTTGCGGTCCCACCAGGCCTCCACCATATTCAGCTGGCCAATTACGCCGGTGCTCAGCAGGTCCTTGGCCTTCTGATACACCACGGAACTTACGCGCTGGCTACCGATCTGCAAAATGCGGCCAGACTGGCGGGCGGCTTCTATCACGGGCTTGCCGTCGTCCACTTTCTGCACCATGGGCTTTTCGCAGTAGACGTCTTTGCCAGCCTGCAGGGCGTCGATGGTGATCTGGCGGTGCCAGTGGTCCGGCGTTGCGATAATGACGGCGTCGATATCGGGCCGGGCCAGCACTTCGCGGTAGTCTCGCGTAGTGAAGACGCCGTTGCCCCAGGCTTCTTTCGCGTGCGTCAGCCGGCCCTGATAGATGTCGCTGGCCGCGACCAGCTTGGAGCCCCCGGTGGCCAGAGAGGAGCGTACGTCGCCGCAGCCCATGCCGCCCGCGCCGATCAAAGCGATCTGAATGTGGTCGTTCGGGGAGCGGCGCTGGTTCTGCGCCATAAGCGGAGCGGCCAGGCCCGCGGCGGCCGTGCCAATGAAATGACGGCGGGTAGACATTTGCTTCTATTCTATTCCGGGGCGACATCCGCGCTGCGGCCATTCCCGTATTAGCTGAGTGAGATGGCTTCACACGACTACGAATTCCAATCGCATTGGCGGGTGAAGGGCACGGTGGAAGAGGTTTCCGCGATTCTGGGTGCGCCGCTCGATTTGCCGTCCTGGTGGCCGCAAGTCTATCTGTCGATTCACGAAGAGGAGACGGGAGTATACGCGCTGCAGACCAAGGGTTGGCTGCCTTACCATTTGCGCTGGAAGTTTCATACGGTGGAATCGCGGAGTCCGTACGGGTTTACCCTGCACGCCTGGGGCGATCTGGAGGGCGTAGGGGTATGGGATTTCCGGCAAGACAGGGCGTGGGTGGATATTCGCCACCACTGGACCGTGCGTGCGTCGAAGCCGCTGCTGCGCTATTTGTCGTTCGTGATGAAGCCGGTTTTCGAAGCGAATCACGACTGGGCGATGGCTCGCGGTGAGGAATCGTTAGTGCGTGAGTTGGCCCGGAGACGCGGCAGTCACCAATTTGCAGCACAGGGAGGTGACACCCTGTCTTAACTGGACAGTGACGAAGCTGCGGACACGATTACCGCCCCACGACAGGCCCTGCGTTAGCGCGATTGCGGAAAGCCGAGATCTACCTTGCTGCTCCCGGGGTCCGGCCAGCGGCTGGTAACCACCTTCGCCTTGGTATAAAACTGTACGCCCTCCGGACCGTACATGTGCAGATCGCCGAAGAGCGATGCCTTCCACCCGCCAAAGCTGTAGTACGAAACCGGCACCGGGATCGGCACGTTGATCCCCACCATGCCCGCGTCCACGTCAAACTGGAACTGCCGGGCGGCACCGCCATCCCGCGTGAAAATAGCCGCACCGTTTCCGTAGGGATTCTGGTTGATCATATCGAGGGCCTGATCGTACCGGTCGACACGCACTACACCAAGAACCGGCCCGAAAATCTCATCTTCATAACAGCGCATGCCGGGCTTCACGTGATCCAGCAGCGTGGTGCCCAGGAAGAAACCCTCGCCGTGACAGGCGGCGTCATTGCGCCCGTCCACCACAATCGACGCGCCTTCCGCTTCGGCATTGGAGACATACGAGGCCACACGGTCCCGATGCTCCCGCGTGATCAGCGGCCCCATCTCATTGCCAGCCTCAAACCCTGAACCTACCTTGATCCTGGCCATGCGATGCCGGATAGCCTCAATCAATGGATCCGCTACCGCACCCACCGCCAGCACCACGGAGATGGCCATGCAGCGCTCACCGGCCGACCCATAAGCCGCCGAGACCGCCGCGTCCGCAGCCATGTCCACATCGGCATCCGGCAGTACCAGCATGTGGTTCTTGGCCCCGCCCAGCGCCTGCACGCGCTTGCCGTTGCGCGTCGCGGTTTCGTAAATCGATTTCGCCACCGGCGTGGAGCCCACGAAGCTAACCGCCTTCACATCGGGATGCGCCAGCAGCCGGTCCACCGCCGTCTTGTCGCCTTGCACCACATTGAAGACGCCATCCGGCACACCCGCGCGCTGGATTAGCTCCGCCAGAAACATGCTCACCGAGGGATCGCGTTCGGACGGTTTCAGAATGAACGTGTTGCCGCAAGCAATGGCATTAGCGAACATCCACATGGGCACCATGGCCGGGAAATTAATGGGCGTGATACCTGCCACCACGCCCAGCGGCTGGCGGATCTGATACACGTCAATTCCGCGGCTGGCCTGTTCGGAAAACCCACCTTTGAGCAGCTGCGGGATGCCGCACGCGAATTCGATATTCTCCAGCCCACGAGCCACTTCGCCCATGGCATCCGCCAGAGTCTTGCCGTGTTCCAACGTAAGCAACTCCGCAATGCGGCGGCGATTCGCATCCACCAATTCGCGCAGCTTGAACATGGTTTCAGAACGCCGGGACAAGGGGGTTGCCCGCCATTCCGGAAACGCCCGCATGGCGACATCCACGGCGTGGTCCACATCTTCCGCGCTGGCGAAATCCACGTGCGCGTCAGGCTGCCCGGTAGCCGGGTTCCACACCACGCCGGTGCGTCCGGATTGCGATGCCAGAACTTTGCCACCCACCCAGTGATGCACTTTCCGAACGCCTATCGATACATCGGCCACAGCCATGAATTCCACCTCATCCACCAGTATGGACCGGCTCCCGCTTCAGCATACGTCCGCGGCCACGTTCGCCCACGAACTGCCCGTCCCTTACCTGCACCTTGCCGCGCACTGTCACGATCGACGGGCGACCCTCGATCTCCATACCTTCGAAGCCGCTGTAGTCGTTATTGGTTTGTTGAAACGAAGCCAATACCTTTCCGCGATACTGGGGATCGTAAATCACCAGGTCCGCATCGCTGCCCACCGCGATGGTCCCTTTTCGTGGAAACAAACCGAACAGCTTGGCGGCGCGCGTGCTGGCTGCGTCCACAAACCGGTGCAGATCTAAACCGCCGCGCTTCACGCCATATGTGTACAGCAGATTGACGCGCTCCTCAATACCGGGGATGCCGTTCGGGATCTGCGTGAAGTTATCCGTGCCCAGCAGTTTCTGCGCGGTGTCAAACGGGCAATGGTCCGTACCGACTGTATCGATGAAGCCCGCGGCCAACGCATCCCAAAGGATCTTATGATTGCGCCGGGCCCGGAGTGGCGGCGACATCACGTGCTTCATCCCTTCAACGCCCGGACGCTCCGCGTAGGTCTTATCCAGCAGGAAATGCGGGATCACCGATTCCACGTACAGGCGCACCCCGCGCGCTTTCGCCGCCACCGCTTGCTTGAGCGCCCCTTCACAGGACAAATGCACCACATAGCCAGCCGCGCCAGTGTTCTCTAAGAACGTCGCAAAGCGCCCGGTACCCTCCGCCTCCACCGATTCCGGACGGCTGGGCTCGTGCCATTCCGGCCCGGTCTTGCCTTGCGAAAGCAGGCTCTGCTGCAGGCGGCTGACCAGTTCTGCATTCTCGCAATGCGCGGTTACCAGCACGCCCAGTTCGCGCGCCAGGCGCAGCGTTTGATACATCTCGCCATCATCCACGCCGAAGAAATTCTTGTACGCCAGGAAGATCTTGAAGCTGTTGATGCCGTCCGCCACAATCTCACGCAACTGGCTTTCGGTATGCTGCTCAAACTTGGTCACCGACATGTGAAAGCTATAATCGCAGGCGCTGTGGCCTTCGGCTTTGGACTTCCACAAATGATACCCGGCCAGCGCGTCGTCCATGCGCGAGGGGCAGCACATTTCGATGAATGTCGTGGTGCCGCCCACCAGTGCGGCGATGCTGGCAGTCTGGTGCGTGTCCTTGGCGAACGTCGCCATGAATGGCAGATAGATGTGGACGTGGGGATCGATGAACCCGGGGAACACCAGCTTACCCGTGGCATCGATCACCTCCGCATCGGGCGGGGCATTGAGGCCAACGCCGATGCGCGTGATTGTTTGGTCCTCCGCGTAGATATCGGCGCGGAACCGGGAATCCGCCGTAACTACATCCGCGTTCCGGATCAGCAGACCTTTAGTGGACATCATTAGTGCACATCAATGCCCGCCGCTTTCCGATACGCTTCCATGGCCGGCCACTGCTCAGTGATCTCGGGACGGGACTTCACCAGTTCGTCCCACGTCACCGGCGCGCGGCCTGAGGGCACTTCCACCATCTCAATGCAATGGTCCACCGGACATACGTTAAAGCATAACCGGCACCCCACGCAATCCACTTCGCGAACCGTGGGATGCGCCCTGGTCGCAACCGCTTCCCGCTTGCCGTTCGATTGCGCGCTGTAGGCGTACGGCTGCACCAGGACGCCGCCGGCACCCACCAGGTCAATACATTGATGCGCGGTATCGTTGCACGCCACGTAACACAGATTGCACTGAATGCACTTCGCCTCATCGATCCGGGCCACCGCGCGGAACGACAAATCGAAGTCCTTGAAATCCGAGACACGCGGCAGGCTCCGGCCCACCAGGTCGCCTATGCCGGCGAATCCCTTCGCATCCATCCAGTTCGACAGGCCGTCGCACAGATCTTCGACAATCCTATAACCGTAGTGCATCACGGACGTGCAAACCTGCAGACTGGAAGCGCCCAGCAGCAGGAACTCGGCCGCATCTTTCCAGGTCATGATGCCACCCATGGCCGACACCGGCACGCCGGATTCCCGCACCACCGGGTCTGTCCCTAACGCCGTAACCATGTTCAACGCGATAGGCTTCACCGCCGGGCCCGCGTAGCCGCCATGTCCGCCCTTGCCGCCGATGCTGGGCGTAAGTTCCAATGTATCCAGATCCACGCCCACAATGGAATTCAGGGTATTGATCAAGGAGAGCGCGTTCGCCCCCGCAGCCAGCGCGGCGCGTGCCGGGGCCACAATGTTGGTGATATTCGGAGTCAACTTCACAATCACGGGGATGCGCGCTACCTGCATTACCCAGCCCGTGATACGTTCACAATACTCGGGAACCTGGCCCACGGCGCTCCCCATGCCGCGTTCGCTCATGCCGTGCGGACAGCCGTAGTTCAACTCAATTCCATCCGCGCCCGTGTCCTCAATGCGGCGCACAATGTCGTGCCATGCTTCGGGCGTGGATTCCACCATGGCCGATACCAGCACCGCCCTATCCGGCCACGCGCGTTTCACCTCCGCAATCTCGCGCAGGTTTACTTCGAGCGGACGATCCGAAATCAACTCCACGTTGTTGATGGCCAGCATCCGCTGACCCCCGAAGTGCCACGCCCCATAGCGATTCGAAACGTTCAGCACCGGCGGCCCGATGGTCTTCCACACCGCTCCGCCCCAGCCCGCTTCAAACGCCCGATGAATCTGCGCGCCTGAATTGGTGGGGGGCGCGGACGCCAACCAAAACGGGTTAGGCGATCGAATTCCAGCAAAATTGATGCTCAGATCAGCCATGTATGTATCGCCTCCGCCGCCAGTTTGCCATCCTGCACCGCCATCACGGTGGATGCCGAATTTTTGGCGCGAATGCAATCGCCCCCGGCAAACACGCCGCTTACGCTTGTCTCAAAGTTTCGGTTCACCTGGATGTACCCCTTATCCGTCGCCAACCCCAGCAGCGCGGCCAGGGATGGCTTGAGCTGGCCCACGGCTTTCACTACCTGATCCGCTGGCACCAAGAACTCCGATCCTGGAATCGGGTTCGGCACGGCATCGCCATCCAGCCGCATCTGTACGCATTCCAGGCCCACCACCTTGCCGTCGTTGCCGATCACCCGCACCGGTTGCGTCAGAAAGCGGATGTCAACGCCTTCCATTTTTACGAACGCGTACTCATGCGGATAGGCGCTCATCTCCGCCAACGTCCGGCGGTACAACATGGTGACTTGACCGGCCCCCAGGCGCTTGGCCACGGTAGCGCAGTCAATGGCCGTATTGCCCGCGCCGATCACCACCACGTTATTCCCCACTTGCAGCGCCTTGCCGTTCATCTTGCTCTGCTCAATGTATTGCAGGCCGTCCAGCATCCACTCCTCGCCGGCCACGCCCATGGAAGGAGTCGCACCCAGCCCTACGGCCAGGAAGACCGCGTCAAACTCAGACTGTAGTTGATCGACGGCCAGGTTCCCACCCAGTTCCTGACCGTGCTTAATCTTGACCCCTAACCGTTCGATCAGGCTAGCCTCGGCGAGCGCGATATCCACCGGTTCCCGCAGAGCGATGATCCCGTAGGTGGAGAGCCCACCCGCCACCGCGCGTTTCTCAAACACCGTAACTTGGTGGCCGCGCAACGCCAGTTCGCCCGCGCAGGAAAGTCCCGCTGGACCGGACCCCACCACGGCCACCCGCTTATGGCCCGTCGCGGCGCGCGCCTTGGGAACCACGTTATGCGCGTATGCATAATCCATGGCGTAGCGCTGCAGCCGCCCGATCATGACCGGCTTATGTTCACTTCCCAGCACGCACGCACCTTCGCACAGTTCCTGCACCGGACAAACGCGCGCACACGTGGCACCCAGCAAATTCGCTTCGAAGATGGTTTGCGCGGAGCCTGTCAAATTATCCGTTGCGATTTTCCGGATGAAGCGCGCGATATCGATATGCGTGGGGCACGCGTGAGCGCACGGCGCATCGTAACAGTACAGACAACGATTTGCCTCTACCGCGGCTTCATGCGCGCTGAGCGGAGGCAGCAGTTCATGGAGGCCCTGCGGGGGTGTCATGCGCTCACCAAATAGGCCACGGCGGAGACTCCGAAACCCACAAACCACGCGTAGTCATACAGCCAGCGCACAGGCGGAACCACCAGCCCGAGCAAAGCCACCGCGATTCCCAGCCCCAGGCTGACGATCGCGCGCGGGTTCACCCCGTTGCGATATTCGTAGATGCCACCGCGCCGGTACAGGTCGTCCACTTCCAAATGCCGCCTCCTGACGATGAAGTAATCCGCGATCATGATTCCGGCCACGGGACCGAGAAGTCCAGAATAGCCGACCAGCCATCCGAAGATATAAGAACTGTAATCGCTCAACAATCGCCACGGCATCATCAGCACGCCCGCCACGCCCGTGATCAGCCCGCCCGTGCGAAACGAAATCAGCCGCGGATTCAGGTTAGAAAAATCGTTCGAGGGCGACACCTCGTTGGCCGCCACATTCGTGTTGAGAGTAGCCAGCATGATTGCGATCTGGGCGATGAACGACAGTAGCGGTTCGTGAAAACGCCCAATCAAAGCCACCGGATCCCAGATCGCGTGCCCGAACAATACTACCGAGGCCGAGGTGACCGCCACGCCCACGAATGAATACAGCGTCATCGCCAGCGGCAATCCGATGGCCTGGCCCAAAGCCTGAGCCCTCTGGCTGGTGGCATAGCGGGTGAAGTCTGGAATATTCAAAGCCACCGTCGCCCAGAAGCCCACCATGGCAGTCAACGAAGGTACAAAGAAGGCAAAGAATTCCCCGGCGGTTTTGAACTTTCCCGGTGAACTCAACACCGGCCCGAAGCCCCCCGCCTTTTGCGTGATCCACCACAGCAGCAGCAAGCCCACGCATAACATGAACGGCGCGCCGATGCCTTCCAGAAACCGGATGGTCTCAATCCCGCGCCAGATCACGAACATATTCAATAACCAGAAAGCGCCAAAACAAACCCAAACCGCTCCTGGCCACGATGCCGCCGGCCATAAAATCTGAAGCATGGAATGAATGGCCTGGCCGCCGATCCACGTTTGAATCCCGAACCATCCGCACGCCACCACGGCCCTCAGCAGCGCCGGGAGATTTGCCCCGCGTACGCCGAAGGATGCCCGTACCAGCACGGGAAATGGAATGCCGTATTTGGCTCCCGCATGGGCGTTCAGCAGCATGGGCACCAGTACAATCAGGTTGCCCAGCAGGATGGTCCCAATGGCCTGCCACCAGTTCATGCCACCGGCGATCAAGCCGGACGCCAGCATGTAGGTAGGGATGCAGACGCTCATGGCTACCCAGAGGGATGCGTAGTCGTACAGCTTCCATGTCCGCCGCGCCAGGGGAACGGGAGCAAGGTCTTCATTGTAGAGGGTAGGATCGTGAGTTATGTTCGTCACTTTGGGGAGTCTGCGAATCCTGCTATTTTACAGTAAGCCGTGCAACCCATATGAAAATCTGTTTTCGAGGGAAAGTCTTTCTTCTGGCCCTGTTATCCGCTGCCTATGCTTCGCCGCAAACCTCTAGCGGACGGATTGCCGGCACCGTGACCGACGCCTCCAGCGCGCCCATCCCGAACGCCGCAATCACCGTGAGACACGTGGAAACCAACACTTCCCGCAAGACCCGGACAGCTTCCAGCGGGGTCTATGATGTACCTCTGCTGCTTCCCGGCACGTACGAGGTGTCAGTGGAATCCCCCGGACTCTCCACCGAAATCGTGCGCGATATCCACCTGGAAGTGGGCTCGGCTGTGACGGCGGATTTCCGGCTGCAGGTGGCCAGCGTCACGACGGCGGTGGAAGTAACCGCGGATGCGCCGGTGCTGCAGACCGAAGCGAGCGGCGTCGGCTCCACCATTGAAACCCGCGTGATTCAGGACTTCCCGCTGATTGAGCGCGACATCATGAGCCTGGTTCGGGCCATTCCCGGCGTGATCGCCAATCCGACCGTCGGCCAGTCGCGCGGTAGCCGTACCGTATTTGATTCCGAATTCTCCGTGGGCGGAGGCCGCTCGTCCACCAACGAAGTGCTGCTGGACGGCTCAGCCAACACTATCGGCGACTTCAACGGCGTGGTAATTTCTCCCCCGCAAGATTCCGTGCAGGAGTTCCGCGTGGAAACGTCGTCCTATTCCGCCGAATTCGGACGGAGCGGCGGAGGCACCGTCAACATTATCACCAAGGCCGGGACGAATCAATATCACGGCACCGCGTATTACTACCACCAGAACGACGCTTTCAATGCCAACACGTTCACGAACAATCGCAACGGAATTGCACGCCCATTCCTGCGCCGCCACCAATACGGGTACAGCCTGGGCGGCCCCATCACCATCCCGAAACTCTACCAGGGCGCGAATCGCACTTTCTTTTTCTCTAGCTTCGAAGGCCGCCGCGAATCCAACCCCATCGATCAGCTGACCAGCGTACCCACCGCTGCGCAGATGGCGGGAGATTTCTCCCAAACCGTTGCTCTTCTGAACGGGCAATACCAGACCATTCAGATCTTCGACCCCGCCACCAGCCGGGTGGTCAACGGCGTTCGCGCGCGCGATCCTTTTCCAGGCAATGCAATTCCGGCCAGCCGCATCAACCCGGTGGCCAAAGCAGCCCTGGCTTACTATCCCGCGCCTAACCGCTTAGGGAGTTCCCTCACCGGGCTATTCAACTATCAATATCATTCCGCCAAGACCTATTCGCATGACCTGATCAGCAACCGCGTGGATCAGTACATCAACGATAAACAACGCCTGTTCGTCCGCGTCAACCTGCAGGAAAATCTGGACAGGAGTCCCACCAAGGTGGTCCGCTTCGTGGACAGCAATTCCACCTGGGATCATTTCTATAACTACGCGCTGGATCATACCTGGCAGGCGCGCACGAATTTCAACAACGTGTTCCGCTACAGCTATACCCGCTTCACCGCCAATCTGATTTCGAACACGCTGGGCTTCGACCCCACTACGCTGGGCCTTCCCGCATATCTCCGCGATGCCTCCAACGTTCTCTTCTTCCCTAACTTCAATATCAGCGGGCCTTTCCCGAATCTCGGCGGGACTGCCTACAACAAGCAACCCCGCGACACCCAGGGCTTTCAGGACGGCATCGTCTGGATCAAGAACCGGCACAGTATAAAGGCCGGCGCGGAGTACCGGTTGTACCGCTTCTATCCGTTCCAGGTCTCGAATCCCACGGGCGGTTTCAGCTTCAGTACGAACTACACGCAGTCCGACCAACTCGGCGCGGGATCGCCCATTCAAGGCTACGGTTTGGCCAGTTTTCTGCTGGGAACGGGCAGCTTCAACTTCGACCATGTGGAGGCCCTGAGCGCCTATCACCACTACGCAGGCGCGTATCTGCAGGACGATTGGAAGGCCACTTCGCGGCTCACGCTGAACCTGGGATTCCGTTGGGACGTGGAAACCGGAACCGCCGAAGCGCACGACCGGCTGAGCTACTTTGACCCCAACATCACGAACCCCGCGGGCGGAAGGGGAGCCGTGGAGTTCACGGGCAACGGAAATCCGCGCGCGATTCGTGCCACCAACTGGAGAAACTTCGGTCCGCGCGTGGGCTTTGCTTACCGTCCGTTCCGCGACCGGTGGGTGGTGCGTGGCGGCTATGGAATCTTTTATCTCCCGCTGGGCCTGGAACCGGGCCTCTCGACGACGCCCTTCAACTACACTGTCACCGCCGACGTGCTGAATGCCGACTACACGCCGAAGACAACGCTCAGCAATCCCTTCCCCGGCGGACTCCCTAAGCCTGGCTCGGCTAACCCGATCAGCGACGGCACATACCGGCTGGGTTCCAACGTGAATATCGTTTTGCGCGATCAGCTTCCGGGGTACATGCAGGAATGGAACTTGGCCGTCTCACGCCAGCTTGGAAAAAAGAACGTGCTCACCCTGACTTACACCGGAAGCCGCGGTGTCCACCTGCCCATCCCTTCCGAGGAGTTCAATCAAATCGACCCCAAAAACCTCGCAAACGGGGGTGCATACCTGACGCAGCTAGTCCCGAATCCGTACTACGGCAAGTTCACCAGCGGCCTTCTTGCGCAGGCCATGATTCCGCGCGAACAACTGCTGAAGCCCTTTCCCACCTTCGCCGCCGCATCCTCAGCCGACGCGTTTGGAGGCAGCCTGAACTATTCGCGGCCGCCGGTAGGGGACAGCATCTATCACGCCGGAACCCTCAAGTTCGAACGCCGCTTTACCCGGGGACTCAGCCTGGATGCGCACTACACGTTTTCGAAGCTGATCGATGTCGGCGGCGTTGGCAATGGCGCGGCGTTCACGGACCCTTCGGCGCTTCGCGACATCTATCATCCACGGCTGGAGCGGTCGCTAGGCTCGTTCGATGTACCGCATCGCCTAGTGGTGATCTACGCACTGGATCTGCCGTTTGGTAAGGGCAAGCTATTCGGGAAATCGCTCCTGGCGGGTCCGCAATGGGCTGACCGGATTCTGAGCGGGTGGCAACTGACCGGGTTCCACACGTTGCAGAGCGGGCTTCCGGTAAATATCGGTGGACCGGACTTGTCCCGGATCGCCGGCGCAAGCCCAAGCCGCGCGAGCGTGGTTCCTGGCGTTCACGATGCTCTGGATTATTCCACTTCCATCGCGAATGCCCGGGCCTACAACCCCAATTGCGGATGCACCGGGCCCTGGTTCAATCCGGCCGCCTTCACGTCCACGCCGCAGTTTTCCCTGCCAAATGGACCGCGCTTTCTGCCCGATGTCCGGCAAGGCCGCCTGCGCAACTGGGATCTCACCATGACCAAAAGCGTCAGGATCAATGAGCGCTTCAAGTTTGCACTGCAGGGCAAGTTCTACAACATCCTGAATCAGGTGACTTTCGCGGGACCCAGCGTGATCAGCGTCACCAGTGCTAATTTCGGCTCAGCGGGAGGAGTGAACGGCAGCCCGCGAAGCGTTGAAGTGGGCGGCAAATTATCGTTTTGACCTGCTCAAGTCCCGAACGTACGACTCCCGGGCCACGACTGGCTTGGGTTCCGCGGGGGGATTACCATATTTGTTTTGCGCGGCTGGCATGCCAAGACCATCCCTTACGGTCGCATGGGGCGCAATGATTCCAGGAGGCTTTCGCAGCCGCGCGCGTGAGCGAGCGGTCCCCGGGGACGGATGCTAAACATGAAAAGTTGTGAATACTGGTACTTTCGGCCATCCAGGACATGCGTAAGCCACAGGCCTCCCCGGTCGTCGTAATTCCCGCCTTTCAGCCCGGGCCCGTTCTGATTGACATAGTGGCTGCTCTCAGGGAAGCTTGCGCGATTGTTGTCGTGGATGATGGCAGCGGCCCGCAATACTCCCCGGTCTTTGACTCTATCGCGGCCCACCCCCGCGTGACGCTGATCCGGCACGCGGCGAATCGTGGGAAAGGAGCCGCGCTTAAATCTGGAATCGCGTTCGTGCTGGCACATTTTGCACAGACTCCCGGCATTGTCACCGCCGACGCGGATGGACAACATGATCCCGATGACATCCTGGCGATGTGCCGGCGGTTTGAGGAAAGTCCGGATCATCTGATATTAGGAGTGCGAGATTTTCGCGGCCCGGTTCCTTGGCGGAGCCGCCTGGGCAACCAGGCCACTCGCAGCATCTTACGCATCGTGATGGGCCAAACTCTCAAGGATACCCAGACCGGCCTGCGGGCCATCCCGCGCTCCCTGCTGCAACACCTGATCAATATTCCGGCTACGGGCTACGAGTTTGAACTGGAGATGCTGATTGCCGCCAGACACAGGCAAGTGCCGGTGGTGGAGATGCCCATCCGCACCATCTACCGGCCCGGTAATGCGGAGTCGCACTTCCGCCCGCTGCGCGATTCCCTACGGATCTACTTTGTGCTCCTGCGCTTCAGCTTCATCGCGCTGCTGACCGCCGCAATTGATAACCTCATCTTCTGGGCTGGCCTGGCTGGGGGCGCAACTTTG
>JBBQUE010000004.1:0-17693 GCA_038212805.1 Bryobacterales bacterium
GCGGACCCTCCCGGGCGTCGTTGACACCAGTACCGGCCGTGACGCCGCCGGCGGCAGCATCCTCGGCGGACTTACTTTCAACGGCAGCACGGGCATCACCGGCTTCAACCTCGACGGCATGACCGACATCGACACCGGTTGCAGCAGTTGCTTCGCTCACGTAGAGCCGAACATCGACGCGATCGGCGAAATCAAGGTTCTGACGTCCAACTTCCAGGCCGAATATGGCCGCAACGCCGGCGGACTGATCAGCGTGGTTACCAAGAACGGCACCCAGCAATTTCATGGCAGCGGCTGGTGGACACATCGACACGAGGGCTTCAACGCGAACGATTTTTTCAACAACCAAAACAACATCCCCGTTTCCCGTTACCGTTTCAACATCGAAGGCTGGAGCCTGGGCGGACCGATCTACATACCGAAGCTATTCAATAAGGACAAAACCCAGTTCTTCTTCTTTGCGACGCAGGAGTACACGGGCCAGTTAGTGAATGCGGGCAACCAAATCCGCTCGATGCCGACGGCGCTGGAACGCACTGGCAACTTCTCGCAAAGCACCAACGCCAGCGGAGCCCTCATCCCCATCATCGACCCTTCCACCGGCGCGCAGTTCCCGGGTAATGTCATTCCTGCCAGCCGGATCAATGGTTGGGGACAATCTATTCTGAGCTTCTTCCCGCTGCCCAACACAGTGTTCGCGGCCGGCACTCCGCAATACCGCCAGGCGAACTTCCTGCAGGCGGGTAGCGGCACACATCCCCGGCGCAACGACATCGTCCGCCTGGACGCCAACGTCAATTCCAAGCTCAACGGCTATTTCCGCTATGCCAGCGACAAGGATACGACCGAGACACTATTTAATGGCATTCAGTTCCTGAAGGGCGTTCAGGATCATCCAAATCCCGGCCATGGCTACGTCGGCACCGCGAATTACGTGGTCAACCCGTCGCTGATTAACCAGTTCACCTACGGCTTCAGCCTGAACACCTGGGCTTACTTTGAAATCAACCCCTCGGAAGTGGACCGGAGCCTGTTCAAGGGTGCCCAAGGAACCGCTCAAGCAGGCCAGCCGATTCCCAGCCTCTTCCCGCTGCCCGGGGCAAAGCCTGGCGTCGGCGCATACGTGTTGGCCGGCAAGGACGGCAACACCAATGGCACGTCCAATTACTTGCCGAGCGTCGGTTTCGGCTCCACGCCCCCCAACGCGCCGAGTTTCGGCGTGGGCAGCCCCGAATACGCCAACGCCAACATCATTCACCAGTTTTCCGATAACGTGAACTGGATTTTCCACGGGCACAACCTGAAGTTCGGCATCTATAACGAATTCAATCGCAAGCTGCAGCCCGCCGGAACGGGTTACCTGGGTAATTACAATTTCGGACCCGATACCAATAACCCGCTGAACACCGGCAATGGCTTTGCGAACGCTCTGCTCGGCAACTTCAACAGCTATTCGGAAAGCACAAGGCGCACGGTGTTCAACGTCACCTATTGGAACATCGAATTCTATGCGCAGGACAATTGGCGCATTACCAAGAAGCTCACGCTGGACTACGGCCTCCGCTTCTACCACCAGACGCCGCAAGTGGACACAGAGAAGACCTTTGCTTACTTCGACCGTGGCGTCTATTCGCCGGGTGCCGTTCCCAGGATTTACACCCCCGCAATCGCCGGAGGCAAGCGCGTCGCTATTGACCCCGGAACCGGCACCGTCGCCCCGGTCGCCCAGATCGGGCTGTTCGTGTCTGGCACTGGCAACCCCGCTAACGGCATGCGTGTCGCCGGTGTGGGTGGCACTTCGTTGAACACCTACCGCACCACCCCACTGGCCATGGCACCCCGGTTTGGCTTCGCCTACGATGTATTCGGCAACGGCAAGACTGCTGTCCGGGGAGGATTCGGCGTCTTCTACGATCGCCTGGACGGCAATCAGGTTTACAACATGTCGGGCCTCCCGCCGCTGGCTTATACTCCGACGGTTTACTACGGCACGATCGGAGGACTTTCCAGCTCCGGCGGACTCGTCGGGCCCACTAACATCAACTACTGGTCCGGCTACACCCGCTTGCCACAGGTCCGCAACACCAGCTTCGGCATCCAACAGAGCATTCCCGGACAAATGGTCCTTGATGTCTCCTATGTCGCTACCTTCGGCCTGAATCGCAACGTCCGGATCAATCGCAACGCGATCCCGATCGGCGCCAATTTCCTGGCCCGGAATCAGGATCCGACACAGCCCGGCCGCCCGTTACCCGCGGCATTTGAACGCGTCAACTACCCTGGCCTCGGCGACATGAACGAACTCATTTTTAATGGAACGTCGAATTACCACTCGTTGCAGACTTCGGTGCGACGCCGCCTTTCGCATGGCCTGCTATTGGGCGGATCGTACACCTGGTCGCGCAGCATGGCATTGTTGTCGTTTGACCCCTTGGTGGCCAATAACTATTCGCGCAATTACGGGCCCCAAGGCTCCGACCGCCGCCACGTGTTCGCGCTGAACTACAGCTATGATTTCCCCAGGTTCGCGCAGTCCCTGAAGGTCCGGAGGCTGTCGCCGGTAGTGGATGGATGGAACTTCTCCGGCATCACTACGGCGGTGAGCGGAGCACCGTTCACCCCTGGTTTCAGTACCACCAACGGCTTGGATATTACTGGTTCACCCAACGAAGGAGCCCGCATCGACGTTGTCGGGAATCCGTTCAAGAACGTTCCCACGGGCCTCTACTTCAATCCGGCGGCATTTTCCCGCCCGGCCGTGGGAACCATCGGCAACGCCGGCACCAATGTGATGTACGGCCCCGGCTATGTCAATTACGACTTGACCCTGGCTAAGACGATTCCGATCGGCTTGGGTGAAACGCGTGTCTTGAAGCTGAAGCTGGAGGCGTTCAACGCGTTCAACCATACGCAGTTCTCGGGCATCAGCACGGGCTTCATTTTCAACCCGGATAGTGTCAACACGAACTCCGCCATTGGAAAGTTCACCAGCACCCGGGGTCCCCGGATCCTGGCGGTGGAACTCCGGTTCCAGTTCTAGTTCGAAAGCGGTGGCGTTGCGGGGCGGGCGCCACCGAGTTTTTCAATCAACTTTATTCAAGTTTCATTGCCGAGACTTGATCTTGCATGTTGGCATGGCCGGTGGACTCGCGTCTGTCAGATGGCGCTAAATGCTCGATATTTGAGTAACCGGACTTCAGCCGGGGGGAGCGGCTCGCAATGGGACCGCTGGCACATCTCAGCAATGGGCGTTATGCGTCCAAGTTCTCACCAAAGTTCCCTCAACGCCGTTTCGAGGGAGTTTGGCGCGAGACGGCTGTCCGACTTGCGGCCCGGCGGATAGTTTCCGGATTGCCGGCTACTCGGAAACCATTTAAACAACTGGTTTAGAGTGATTCCGATGTAGGGAGATTGCGAGTGAACTGGGAGTGGCGTGCTATTTCCAGGGCAGCACTGCCGGCTCTGAGAATACCGTCTCTCGCAGCCGGGTGTAGGCGTTTTTTTGAACAAGTCCGCCGTGGTACCAGATAATCACCCCGGGTAGGTGCCGCTCCCGGCCTAATTCGATCATGCGGATCAATTCCCCTGCATTGCTATTGGTAATATCGATTCCTGGCACCAAGCGAGCGCCGTCGCCGCCCATTGCGTCCAATTGCTTGTCCAATTCCCGCATGTAGCTGGCCGCATCGCTTCTGTAGATCTGAGGTGAGACAAAGTCGAGTGCACCGGACTTCATCCATGCCGGGTACTCTTGCAGGAAGTTGACGTAAGAGTAATCATAGACAATCGGGGCGTTCGTGACCAGCCCTCGCCAGTTGGCGGACTTCAGGACTCGACTCAGATTCCGGATAAATTCGTTAATCTTGTCCGCCCGCCAGCGCATCCACTCAGGGTCTCTCTCATTAGCCGGTGGATCCGAGCCTCCATGCTCATCCGCATAAAGGGCAACCGTCGCGCTGTCATAGCCGCAATCGAGTTCCGGATAGCGGGCGCGATCAAACTGGATTCCGGGGATGTCGTAGGAAGTCACCAGTTCCGACATCAAATCGAGCAGGAATTGCTGACCCTCCGGATTGGCAAGGGCGATCCACGAACTCTTGGTTGTGCCAGCCCAAGAAAAGTCTGCCGATCCATCCTTGCGGCGAGCCAGCCATTCCGGGTGGGCTTCCATCAGTGGCGATCTTTGGCCGCTGTATCCCATGACGAATCCGTATTCGGCCCAAGGAATCACGGCCAATCCCCTTGTCTTGGCTTCCTCAATCACTTCCGCCAGCACGTCGCGCCGGCCATACACGGGATCGGTCTGAAGGCCTGTGTGCCGTTCGAAAACGCCGCTCCGCCATAGCGGGTAGCCTCGCGACCATACGTCTACAAACACGGCGTTCAAGTTCGCCTTCTTTACTTCATCCAACATGATCCCAATGGATTCGCGCGATGCCAGCGGTGCGCGATCAATCCAAACTCCCCGGAGTTCCGGAGGAGCACCTCGCAGCATCAGGGGGGCCGCCAGCGACAGCAACAAGTACGGAATTCTCCCGGATCGGATCATGGCCACCGCTCAATTCTATCGCAGGGCGCGTTGTGCCCGGATGACGGGCAATCCGGAAACTATCCTCGACTCCGGTCTGGCGGGCGAGAGGTCCCGGTTGGGGGAAGTTTCAACCACCCTTCCGTTTAGTCGGCCATGCGCAGATGTGGCCGGCAGCGACTGGGGGAGCGATTCATCCCGGACAGCGGTGATACCGCAAGATCCCGAGGTGTACGAAAAATCGAGCCGTGTTGTCGCCGTCCGTCAGGTCAAGTTCAAGCTATTTCAACTCAACCAACCTTATGCAATCAACTTTATTCAATCAACCTCAGCCACGCTGGATCATCAGACTTCGCCCCCTTCAGGCGGATGCCAACCGCATCCGCCTTCGCCTTTTGCCCCAGCCGGATGTAAGCCCGCGACAAACCCGTCAACACCGTGGGACCGTTCGCGCCGAGCGTCACCGCTGTCTCCAGGAATGCAGCGTTCCCATCCAGCAAGCCGCTTACGGCCCACGCCGCTGCCCACTCCGGCCATTGCATACGCAATTCCGCCAACCGTGATGCAGCTTCCGCACGCTCCCCGGCGCGATCGAACGCCGCCGCCAACAGCAACCGCAAGTCGCGATTCGGATCCCGGATTGCCCCCAACAGCCTCACCGCGTCTTGGGCCTTGCCCAGGCGGATCAGCGCGGGGGCCGCGTCCCCCAGCAGCCCTGGAAACTCGCCTAACGCCCTTTCCACTTCCGCGGTGGCCGTCGCCGTGAGAATTCGTAACCGGGCCTGGTCTGTTGGACTACTCAACAACTGCCGCGCCAACGCATACTGCCTGGCCGTGATCAGCGCGTTCCCCGCCTCGCGCAATATGGGCTCAGGCGCCTTCATCGCCAACAGCTTCGTCCCCGCCGCTACGGCCAACGCCGGGTTTCTCCACTCCACCGCCACCTTCAACAACTCCAACCGCGCACCCGGATCTTCAGGATTGTCCACCACGGCCTTCTCCACTCGCCGCTTGTAATCCGCTTGCCGCTGCTCCGGCGTAAGGCCCAAAAACGATACCATCCCTGCCGGAACGACGGTCTTCTTCTCCGGACCCATCGCCTTGAACCTGTCCATCACCACCTTTGACTCCTCGACGTGCCCCGCAGCCGCCAACGCCCGGCCCAGGTGCAGGACAACCTTCGGGTCCCCGTACGCCAAACCGTCCGCCCGCCGCAGCACGCGCACCGCGTCGTCAAAACGGTTCAACGCGCCATAAACCTGGCCTAGCCGGTCCAGTGCCTGAGTATCCCGCGGCGCCAATGCGATCCCTCTTTCCAAATCCGGAAGCGCCGCCTCAGGCAATCCTTGCTGATAGGCCAGACTCCCACGAGCGATCAGGGCGGCCGCGTAATCCGGACGCAACGCCAAAGCGAGGCCAAAATGCAAATTCGCCTTGACGATGGCGCGCGTCTTCTCCGCTTGCCCCAATTCAAAGTGCCCCACCGGATCTTCCGGATGCCGCTTCACATAAGCTTCAATAGCGGCCGAGCCTTTCTGGATTTCTCCCAGCTTCGCCAGCGTAAACCCTGCCTCACGGCGCGCTTCTTCATCATCCGGCTGCAGTTCCAGGTAACGCTGCCACTGCGTCGACGCATCCGCTAGCGCACCTGATTCCATTAAGGCCAGTGCCAATAGCTTTCTTATATCCGCTCGCAGCGGAGCCAACTTCACACCCAACACCAAGTGCTCCGCCGCATTCTCAAATCGCCCTGTCGCTTCTTCTGAAACCGCCAGCCGATACAGCAAGCCGACGTTCCCGGGCTGCTGAATCAGGCCCGCCAACAACACCTCGCGAGCCCTTTCGTGATGTCCCGCCAGCGACGCCATCACGCCCAGGTTGTACAGGATATTGAACGAGTCCGGAGAGGCGGCAAAGGCTTTAGCGAACACTGTCTCGGCACCCGCGTAGTCCGCCGACCGCCACAGATGTCCACCATAGTTATTGAGAATATCGGGCACGGCGGGCGCTAACTGCAGTGCCCGCTGATGCGCATCGCGTGCCGCCTTAAATTGACCCTGCCCATCCAGAGCCACGCCCAACAAGCTGTGCGCCCAGGCGTTGTCCGGATGCCCCGCTATCTCCCGCCGGAGCGCTGCTTCAGCTAATCCAAATTCACCCTTCTGGATGGCCGCCGACGCCTCAATCAGAACAGTCTGCGCATAGAGCACGCTGCTTAAAACACACATCGCAAAACGTCTCAAGAAAGCTATGCTAGACATGATGACTCGCCGGACCGCGCTCCAAATCTCATTATCCGCATTAGCGCCGGGCCAGCCACCCAAGCGCGGCATCGCCTCTCGCGATGTCAAACCGGTTCAGCGTGGCAAACCCTCAGGACTGCCCTACGGCGCGCACTTCGTCAATGTCGCCGCCGAAGCCGGATTGCGCTCGGCTCTAATCTACGGTGGACCCGCCCACGCCGATTACGTCCTTGAATCCCTCGGCTGCGGCGCAGCCTTCTTCGACTACGACAACGACGGTTGGCTGGACATCCTGTTGCTCACGGGCCGCCGCTTTTCATCCACTCCGCCCAACGCCTCGCTCCGGCTCTATCACAACAACCGCGATGGCACGTTCTCCGATGCCACTGCCAATTCCGGCCTCCGCCGCGGCGTCTGGGCTACTGGTGTCACCATCGCCGATTACGATAACGACGGCTTCGACGACATCTTCATCACCTGCTGGGGCCAGAATATCCTGTTCCATAATAATGGCAACGGCACCTTCCAGGACGTCACCGCCGGATCCGGTTTGGCGCGCCCTGGCAGCCACCTCGCCACTGGTTGCACCTGGATCGACTACGACCGCGACGGACACCTGGATTTGTTCGTCTCTCACTACGCTGTCTTCGATCCTCTCAAGACCCCGATTCGCGGCAAAGATCCCGCCTGCAATTACAACGGCGTACCCGTCTTCTGCGGACCTAACGGGCTCCCCCAGGAAGGCTGCCGCCTTTACCGCAATAACGGCAACGGTAAGTTTCAGGACGTCACCGAAGCGTCTGGCATCGCCAACGCCAAACCCGGCTATGGTTTAACCGCGGTGGCCGCCGATTTCGACGGCGATGGATGGCCCGATATCTACGTAGCCTGCGACACCTCCCCCAGCCTGTACTTCCATAACAACCATGACGGCACCTTCACTGAACAAGCGCTCGACCGCGGCGTCTCGCTTAGCGAAGATGGCCAGGTGCAGGCGGGCATGGGAGTCGCCGTGGGCGATTACGACTGCGATGGCAACCTCGATATCTTCAAAACCCACTTCCGCGGCGACACGAATGTGCTCTACAAGAACAATGGCAAAGGCTACTTCCGCGACGAAACTCTCCGCTCCGGACTGGGAGTCGAAACCCGCTTTGTAGGCTGGGGCGCGGCGATCGCGGACTTCGACAATGATGGCCTCCCCGATTTGTTCTACACAACGGGTATGGTGTATCCGGAGGTTGCGGCGAAGGTCCCTGACGCGCCGTTCAAGACGCCGGGTGTATTGTTCCGTAACTTAGGCAACGGCCGCTTTGAAGAGCTGATGGATGGTCTTGGCCCCGGGATGACGGAGCTCCATTCCAGCCGCGGAGCCGCGTTTGGCGACTTCGACAATGACGGCGATGTCGACGTGCTTATTGTGAACGTCAACGAACCTCCGTCGCTGCTGCGCAACGACCTGCGGCATGTGTTCTCCAGGAACTGGATCAAAGTGCTCCTCATCGGAACCAAATCCAACCGTAGCGCCATCGGAGCCCGCGTCATTGCGACCTACGGCGACCGGCGTCAAGCGCAGGCGGTGACCGCCCAGAGTTCCTATTTGTCGGTCAACGACCGCCGGCTCCACTTCGGTCTGGGCGGGGCCCTGTCGGCTGATCTGGAAATCCACTGGCCCAATGGAGGAATCGAGCGGATCACCGCACTCGAAGCCAGCCACTTGTACGTGATCCGCGAGGGCTCCGGTGTGACTAAGAAAGAACGATTCCCTGGTTGATTTTGGTTGATTTGATTCGCATTTCAGTTCCGGTTCAGCCCGCCACTCGCCCGGCTACCGTCTCGAAAGGCTGCTTGTCATGTTTGCCAGATCGCTGGGTGGGAATATGGTCAAGTTTGGGGGCTGTATCCTCTAACGTCGCGATCGAGTGCACCACTGGTTCGCGCGCGCTACGTCGACTCCTCTCAACAGGTAGGGGTAAATCCTGTGCCCCTCTCCAGGTTGGCTCAGCCTCCGCTTCGAGTAGACCGCGCTGGCTAAAATCGCCTCGGACCAAGCGTTTGATATCGCGGGCGTCCGGCCTGAGTTGCCCCTCAAGGGTGTATTCGCCGTGCCCTTCCAGACCTCTGGCGATGCGGACGCGCAGCAGGCCCCAACGCGGGGAAGCTTAGTTTACGCGGGTTGGGCGGGCAAGCATAGCTCCATCACCACCGTGGGCTCGTCCGGATCGGCGTAATAGTGTTCGGTGACACGCAGCGGCTGGAAGCCATATCGCTCATTCAGACGCCTCATGGCGAGGTTCGATTCCCGCATGTTGGTAACGATGCGGTTGAATCCCTGATGCTTAGCGTAGGCGATTTGCCATGCCTTCATCAAGGATCCCAGACCTTTGCCACGATAGGCCGGAAGAATCCCCGTGGTGGCGATGGAGAGCGTTCCCACCGCGGGGCTGGGAGGTTGATCCTCCGTCTGGTCGTCCGTCAAGTCCACGTGCTCCTCGAAAGCGCAGCAGCCCGCCTTTCTACCTTGGATCAGCAGCCAGTAGGGCTTGCAATTCCGCCATTGTCCAGCGGAGAAAACATCGGAACGCGGGAACACCTTGCGATCAAAGATCATCAGGCTGCGCAGTTCTTCTCGGACGTTGGCTTTCCGGAATTCAGTGTTCATCGCTGACACCCCGATTATCGTACAGCGGCACTTCCCAGCGGAGCCCCGGCTCACACTTTCGCATTCCAGGATGCCCCGCTTAGCCGTGCGCTTGGGCATCACCACGCGCCCCAAAACGCGGAAGGAAGAATGCCGTGACGAACCGCACGCCAATCCGCGCCAGGACCGGTCCACTCTGCTGGGCGTTGGGATCCTTCAACCTGGAAACGGCAGTTGCCGCACCGGAAATGACCGTTTGCTTTTTACCGCAACACGTTGCAAGAAAGGCAATTGTCACCCGACAGGTGATCTGCGCGGCGGTTCGAAGACGTTGGCGGCAAAGACCGCGAAGGGTTCCGGAGCGGTTGACTGCCGTTTTTAGGTTCACTTGTTCAAAGCGCATCGAACGGCTGCCCTAGCCGTGGGTCTTCGCACAGCGCCTCTCATTCCTCCCGCCAAGGTTACCCATGGCTAAGGTAATCCATCCGTCCCCCGTCTACCGTCAGCACCTGCGCGGTGATGAAGCTGGAGGCGGGCGACACTAGGAATGAGACCGCGTGGGAGATGTCATCGGTGGTGCCTGCGCGGCGCATGATGGTCTTGGCCAGGATGGCTTCCGCCGCCAGCCCCGCGGACATATCCGTGACGATAAAACCTGGCGCAACCGCATTCACGGTGATTCCCGACGCGCCCAGTTCCATGGCGAAGCGCCGCGTGAGAACCATCACCGCAGCCTTGGTAGCCGCGTAAAACGTGGTCCCCGGCATGGATGTCCCGTGCGCGGCAATGGACGTGACGTTCACAATGCGCCCCCATCCCTTCTGCTTCATCCCTTCCACCGCGGCGCGCGTGCAGTGCACCAGTCCGTCGACATTGGTTTCGCGCATGGGCGCGAGCTGTGAAAAATCGAAATCCGCCAGATCGCCCCGCCGGAACACGCCGGCATTGTTTACCAGAATGTCCACCGGACCCAGCGCTTCTACTCCGCGCCGGTACATTTCCAGCACCTGCGCCCCATCCGAAACATCGGCCTGCAAGGCGATGGCGTGGCTCCCGGCCAGTTCAATCTCGCGCACTACCGCCGCCGCTTCCGTCGCCCCTTGGCGGTAGTTGACCACTACCTGCGCGCCGTCTTGCGCCATCCGAAGGCAAATCGCCCGTCCAATGCCCCGCGAACCGCCGGTTATCAGTGCTACCTTGCCTTCCAGATGCATTCTTCGATGGTAGACGAATGCGGCTGGCGATAATAAGGCCTATGAGACAGCCGATTCACACTATGTATGGGGGCGCGAACCGCTTCCAGGCCGGCACCGTGCCAAAGATGGGTGCGTTGGCGCTTGAAAGCCTGCACCTGCATGGGCCGTTCCCAGGAGTCTCAGAGGCGGTCCGGACACGCATCTTGGATAAGTTGCAGCGTGAACCCATAGAAGATTTCCGGCTCGATTTTGAGGATGGCTACGGGTACCGCGCGGACGAAGAAGAGGACCGGCACGCCGTGGCAGCAGCCCGTGAAGTTGGGAAGGCCGCCGCACTCGGGCAGTTACCCCCTTCCATAGGGATCCGCATCAAAGCCTTGACGGAAGCCTCTCGCCGCCGGGCGCTTCAGACTTTGGAACTGTTTCTCAGCACGTTGTTGGAGTGTCGCGACAAGCCCGGATCGTTGATCGTCACCCTGCCCAAGATTACGAAAGCAGCCCAGGTGGCCGAGCTGGCGGAATGGTTAGGAAGCTTCGAACAACGGCATGCCATCGCATCCGGCTACTTTCGAATAGAGCTGATGGTGGAAACCCCGCAAAGCCTACCAATTTTGGAAACCCTGGTAGCAGCGGGGCAGGGCCGATGTTCGGCCGCCCACTTCGGGGCTTACGACTATACCGCCGCTCTTGGAATTGTAGGAACCCATCAGCGCTTGGACCACCCGGCCTGCGACTTTGCCCGCAACATGATGCAGCTCGCACTAGCGGATAGCGCAGTCCGTCTATCGGATGGGGCTTTCAACGTTATGCCGGTAGGAACTTCAGACCAGGTCCAGGATGCCTGGAGGCTGCACTTCACGCAGATTCAACGGTCATTGAGCATGGGCTTTTACCAGGGCTGGGACTTACACCCGGCCCAGTTACCCGCCCGGTACGCGGCAGTGTACGCCTTCTATTTGAATGAGTTTCCAGAAGTTATAGCCAGGTTGGCTAATTTTCTGAATGCGTCACGGCAGGCCACTAGGTTGGGGGCCATTTTCGATGACGCCGCCACCGGACAAGGCCTTATGACTTTCGTAAGCCAAGGGTTGGAGTGTGGAGCTTTGAGGCTAAGTGAGATAAAAGCGGTGGGACTGATGTGGAAAGGGCAGGACGAATTCCCGCCCTTCGGTTTGAGGTAATTACTTCTTGGGCATGATCACGGTATCAATTACGTGAATCACACCGTTGGTGCAAAGAATGTCGGTCTTCGTGACTTTGGCCTTGTCGATCATCACGGTGCCGTTGGCAACCACAATATTGGCCATAGAACCTTCCACGGTCTTGGCCTTCATGGTCTTCACATCGGCTGCCATCACTTTACCGGAGAGCACGTGGTACAACAGAATTTTCTTGAGCTTCGCGGGGTTGGCGAGCAGGCCATCCAGAGTGGCCTTCGGGAGCTTGGCGAAAGCTGCATCGGTCGGCGCGAAAACAGTGAACGGGCCAGCGCCCTTCAGAGTGTCCACCAAGCCCGCGGCCTTCACTGCGGTCACCAGAGTATTAAAGTTGCCGGCGGCAATCGCGGTATCGACAATGTCCTTCTCCTGAGCCTGCACGCCGAATGCACCGAATGCCACGAGGGCGAACGCACCTAAGAATTGAAATCGGTTCAAGTTACTATCCTCCAAAATTTATTATCTTCGAACACTGTTTGAGATGTACCCATGAACGAGCGGACTTATTAATTATCGGCGGCGCGGCGCCACTTCCAACCGGTTCTCCAGAATGCGAACGGCCTCTTCCATCTGCTGCCGCCTGCTAGCCTCTTTCCGTAAGCTCTTGCGAAGCCGGTCGTTTTCTTCCAGCAGCGTATCCCTCTGACGGCGCACCGCCACCGGGTCTTCCGAATCCGCACTCCCCGGCGCCGGACCTACAAACCGGGCTGATTCCTGCACCGCCGGCTTATCCGCCCGATACACTGTAAGCCGTAACTCCAGGTCGCCGGACTTACGCGTGTAAGAGAAGTTACCCTTTTGTAATTGCTCCCGGTTTAGCGTGAACTCCGCCGGGCTGGGGCCATCATGCATTTCCAGCAGACCGCGCGCGGCCTTCCGCACGAGATCGGAATTCTTATCCCACGTCAGGTGAAGGTCGCGGCCATCATCCACTACCTGAAAGGCGAGCGAAGGCGGAGTGCCTGCCGGGTTTTGCAGCAGCATGGCAACCACCACGATGGCCAAAATCGCGGGAGCCGCCCAAATCCACTGGCGGCGATCTGGCATGCGCCACACCCGCGGTTGCGCATGCCCAACTACCCTTGCAAGTGGCGCGGGGTGAGGCGCGCGCGGGGCGAAGGGCGCTGCCTCCAGCCGCAGCGGAGCCGGGTGATGATCCGCCGGGATCAAACCGTCGCCACCCCTGCCATAGAACGCAGCCAGCGTAGCTCCATCGCGCATCGGCTCCACCACCAGCAGCGCCCGCCAAGCTCTGGGGTAAATGTGATTGAAAGCCTTCAAGTCGGCCAGCGAAGGCCTGACCCGGGCGCGCTCCCGGGAAACGAACCAGCCCACGGCCTGGAGTCCGCTGACGCCCGGATCGTCCTTCGCCGATGACAGAAATTCAGCCAGCAGGCTGGGGTCATACGCCGGAAGGTTCAAGGAACGCCAGGCCGAAATCGTCACCCGTTGGCCGGCCTGCGATCCAAACAGTACCCCCACTGCGTCGGTCCCGGGCGAAGCTGCCCATCGATCCCGCGTGTAATCTCCAATTTCCCTGAGTGTTGAGGCAGCGTACTCGATAGCAAGCGAGGAATCGGGGAACACCCACCGCTCCAACGGAATCACGCCCGGGCGTCGGTCTGGGGTGGACATGACTTGCTCACCGATGTGACCGTCGCTTCCTCTGCGTCCGGATCTTCGGACACTTCATGCAAATGATAGTAGTAGATCACGCTGCCCATCCACGCCGTCATCAGCACGATGCGAACCAGCCAGCCGATGGAAGTCCGGTTCCATGCCCGGGGCTGCTCCACAAAAGCTGCGGTAAAACGAACCCAGCACCACGCCAGCAGCAACAGCGACCCCAGTTTGATGTACCAGGGAAGCAGATCGATATGGCCCTGGCCGCCCACTTGCGCCCATACGTACATCAGCGCTGGAAGAGCCGCCAGGAACTCAGCGCTGTACGCTAAACGGAGCCACTTCGGCTGGTTTGAATTCTCCTGAATTGCTTCGTCCACTGCTTCCATCAACGTAGCATGGTCGCGTTGCCGGGTTATCATGAGGGCGTGAAACTGGAGTCCATTCTGGTGCATCGTTTGCGGTCCGCAAGCGGCGCTGAAAGGCTGGCCATGGCCGCCGAAGCCCTCACGGATTCAGGGGAAAAATTTGACGCCGGCCTGGCCGACTTTATAGCCACTGAAATCAGCCCTGCGGTGCAATGGGTAGCGGAATTACCGCCATCGGCCCAAACGTCATACCTTCTAGCGCGTGTAGCCACGGACGCGGGCGATCTTTCCACCGCGGCCCAGGCCTGGGAGAGATTCTTCCAGAGCCATGCTCTGCGCGACCCGTTCCATCTGCTGGCGTACGCACGCATCCTGACTGACCTGGGCCGTTTCCATGACGCTGTGCAGCACTTGCGGCGCGCCCTCGAACAACCCCTCAAGCACGTCTTCTTTGCGCGAGCCGGGAAGCTGATCGAACGGCTGGCTCCGCGCATCGATTCACACCTGCGCCAATGCCGGATCGCCGTCCTGGGCAGCAGCGGTTCCGCATTATTGATGCCGGTGCTGAAAGCCCTGGCACTGCGCGACCGGATTCAAGCGGAGTTCTATCCAGGGCTCTACGGATCCATGACGCAGGAGATCCTGGATCCGGCCAGCGGACTCGCGAAGTTCCGTCCGGACGTGGTTTTTCTGATGGCCAACTGGCGCGATCTGCACCTGCCCGCCGTCACCGCGAATGAAGCGGAGTTTGTGGATTCGGCCGTCCAGCGGCAGGTGAATCTGTGGCTGCGCCTGGCCAGTCAGTCAAGGTGCCACGTGGTTCAGTCGGCGTACGATTTTCCGCTGGAGGAATCGCATGGCTATCTGGCGCGCAGTCTGCCAGGGGGCCGCGCGCGCGTCATCGAACGGGTGAACGCACGGATGCTGGAAGCGGCTCCATCGCATGTGTCCATTCTGGATCTTCCGGAGCTGCAGCGCGAAGCGGGCAAGGCCTGGCAGGATGCGAACCTCTGGTACAACTTCCAGCAGCATCCCGCCACGGAAGCTCTTCCACTACTGGGTGATGCCATGCTCGCGCATGTGCGCGCGGTGCTGGGGTTGACGCGCAAAGTGGTGGTGACGGATCTCGACAACACCCTGTGGAAAGGCGTGATTGGCGAGGACGGGCTGGATGGAATTGAGGTAGGACCGGGCTCACCCGCCGGCGAGGCGCACGTCCGCCTGCAACAGTATCTGCTGGATTTGAAGGCGCGCGGGATTCTACTGGCGGCGGCTTCGAAGAACAATTATGACGATGCGGCGCAGCCCTTCCAGAAGCATCCGAACATGCTGCTGGGCATGGAGGACTTCGCCGCGTTTGAGGCGCATTGGAACGACAAGGCCGGCAGCATCCGTGAGATTGCGCGCAAGTTGTCGCTGGGCCTGGACAGCTTCGTTTTTCTAGATGACAACGCCCTGGAGCGCGAGTGGGTTCGTTCGCAGCTTCCCGAAGTGGCGGTGGTGGAATTGAGCGCGTCCGTGTTTCACTACGTGCAGGATCTTGACCGGCGGCGTTTGTTCTACGCGCTCTCGCTTTCGGCTGAAGACCAGGCGCGGGCGGAACACTACCGGAGTGAGGCGGGGCGGAAGCATCTGCAGGCCACGTCGCAATCCATCGACGAGTTTTTGGCCCAGTTGCAGCTCCGCGCTTCCAGCGTACCCGTGAGCGATAAAAACCTGGCTCGCGTGACGCAGCTAACCAACAAGACCAATCAGTTCAACCTCACCACCCGCCGCTACACTGAGGCCCAGGTGCACCAGTTCGTGGAGCAGCCCGGATGCTGGTCGGCGGCCTTTCATCTGGCGGACCGCATGGGCGATTACGGCTTGATCGGCGTGGTGTTTTGCCGCCCCGGGGAGCACGCGCGCCAGTGGGAAGTAGATACCTGGCTGATGAGTTGCCGCGTACTGGGGAGGCAGATGGAGAAGTATATGTTCGACCGGTTGGTGGAGGCCGCCCAGGAACGGGGCATCACGCAGATCATTGGTGTGTTTCAGCCTACCGCGAAGAACGCTTTGGTGCGGGATCACTATCCCCAGCTGGGCTTCAGGCCGGACGCGGAGCAGCCGGGCCGGTTCGTGTATTCAGTTCCATCCGGGCCCGTGACCTCCGCCACGCACATCCTTGACCAGCATCCCTGATATCGCTTTCCCGAGGCCGGTCTCTCCGTTACCGTCGCGGCTCAGAAGAACCATTCCGAGCCCCGACCGTCAGGGAGTGGGTGGGTGGCATGGGCGTTTTCGCCTGGCGTGCATTCGACGGGCATCCCGCTGCAGCCGTGGCGGATATGGTTATCTAGTGAAGTGACCCGACGCACATTTTGCAGCACGCTGGCCGCCACCCAACTGCTTCCTGGACAAACCTGGAAGCGTCCCAACTTCGTGGTGATTGTTACAGACGATCAGGGTATTGGAGACATGGGGTGCTATGGAGACCCGGCGGTGCGCACCCCGAATCTGGACCGGCTGGCCGCCTCAGGCGTGCGCTTTACGCAGTGGTATGCGAACGCACCGGTCTGTTCCGCCTCGCGGGCGGCGATCCTGACGGGCAGATACCCCGACCGCACTGGTGTAAAAGGAGCCTTGCCTTCCCAGCCAACGTGGGATGTCGTTGGGCTGCGGCGCGGAGAGACCACGCTGCCCGGGGTGCTGAAAAGCCAGGGCTACCGCACCGCCGCCATCGGCAAGTGGCACCTGGGGAGCGCTGAGGAAAGCCGGGCGCGGGCGCAGGGCTTCGATGAATTCTTTGGCTGGTACTCGGGCTGGCTGGATGCCTATTCGCACCGCTATTATCAACTGGGCGGGCCTCCGGGAAAAATCTTTCACGATCTCTGGCGCAACGAGACCGAGGTGTTTGAAGAGCCCGCATACATGACGGAGTTGCTGGGCCGGGAGGCGTCGGCTTTCCTTTCCCGCCAGACCGCGAATCAGCCCTTCCTGCTGTATCTGACCTTCGGCGCGCCTCATTATTCCATGATGGCTCCGCGCAAATACCTGGACCGGTTTCCAGCCACGATGGAGCGCGACCGGCGTACGCACCTGGCGATGGTGGCGGCCGTGGACGACGCGGTGGGTTCGCTGCTGGATCAGATCAAGGAGTCCGGTATGGAGCAGGATACCGTGGTGGTGTTCCTGAGCGATAACGGAGCCACGCGCGAAGAGCGCGCTTCCAGCTACGGCAAGCCGGCCACCGGTGGCAGCAACGGGCGTTACCGGGGCTACAAGCTGGGGCTGTTCGACGGCGGCATGCGCGTGCCCTGCATCCTGCGCGCCCCTGGATTTGTAAAGCCCGGCCTGGTATGGGACCGGCCTATGATGTCCATGGATCTAATGCCCACGCTGCTTTCCCTGGCTGATCCTGCACGCGGGCTGCCGGCGGGTCTGGACGGGCAGAACATTTTACCGGTGCTGGCCGGCATCAAGCCCCCGCATGAGTTTATGTATTGGAGCCACGCCAACCAGCGTGCCGTCCGGGCGGGGGATTGGAAGCTGATCCTGAATCCGCCCAGCTATCCGGGCGAGGAAGTGGACGCCAAGGTCTGGCTGTCGAATCTGGAAGCTGATCCGGGGGAGCCCGGCAACCTGGCGGCCGGGGAGCCGAAGCGCGTGGCGGATCTCACCGAACGCATCCGCCGGTGGGAGCAGGCCGTGGGCCTAGCCGTGCGGTAAAGCGTACTTCCTCTCCTCCCGGTAGAAGATCAGATACGCCAGTCCCCCGTCCATCGGAATCAGCCCCAACAGCGCGACCCCTTCCGGCATGCCCTTGAGTTCGCGCGGGCTGGCTATGCTCTTCTATCTGCAGGAAAAATCGTATGAGGAAGTGTTTGCCATGCTCGGG
>JBBQUE010000005.1:0-17688 GCA_038212805.1 Bryobacterales bacterium
CAGAATCTCTTCGCGTCCTTCGCCGGCAAATTCCCAGGCTGCCACATACGAGTATTCGTCGTCGCCCCGTTGCGCCTCGCCTTCCGGGGTCTGGTACTCCTCGCGGAAATGGCCGCCGCAGGATTCACCACGGTTGAGCGCATCCACGCACATCAGCTCGGCCAGTTCGAAGAAGTCGGCCACGCGCCCGGCTTTCTCAAGGGACTGGTTGAGGTCTTCGGCTTCGCCCAGCACTTTCACGTTGGTCCAGTATTCATCGCGCAGTTCGCGGATGCGGGTTATGGCGGTTTTCAGCCCTTCGGCGGTGCGGGACATGCCGCAGTAATCCCAGACCAGCTTGCCGAGTTCGCGGTGGAAGGAATCCACGGTGCGCTTGCCCTGGATTTCCAGCAGGCGCTTCGTGAGGCATCCGACTTGGACTTCCGCGCTGCGGACTTCGGGGTGGGTGTTGTCCACCTTTTCGAGCTTGGTGCTGGCGATGTAATTGCCGACGGTATATGGCAGAACGAAGTAGCCATCGGATAGCCCCTGCATGAGCGCGCTGGCTCCCAGGCGATTCGCGCCGTGATCGGAGAAGTTGGCCTCGCCGATGGCAAAGCAGCCCGGGATGGTGGTCATCAAGTTATAGTCCACCCACAGACCGCCCATGGTGTAATGGATGGCCGGATAGATACGCATCGGGACCCGGTAAGGATTCTCGCCGGTGATGCGCTGGTACATATCGAACAGGTTGCCGTAGCGGTCGCGGATCAAGTTCTCGCCCAGGCGATTGATGGACGACGCAAAATCCAGATACACGCCCAAGCCGGATTCGCCCACGCCCAACCCTTCGTCGCAGACCGCCTTGGCATTGCGGGAAGCCACGTCGCGGGGAACCAGATTTCCGAAGCTGGGGTATTTGCGCTCGAGGTAATAATCGCGCTCGTCTTCAGGAATCTGGTCGGGGGCGCGCTTGTCACTTGCTTTCCTGGGCACCCAGATGCGGCCATCGTTACGTAACGATTCGCTCATCAGGGTGAGCTTGGATTGATAATCGCCCGAGACCGGAATGCAGGTGGGATGAATCTGCGTGAAGCAGGGGTTGGCGAACGCCGCACCTCTTTTGTGGGCGCGCCAGGCTGCTGTGCAGTTTGAGCCCTTTGCGTTGGTGGAGAGGTAGTAGACGTTCCCGTAACCGCCGGTGCCCAAAACCACGGCGTCGCCGAGGTGCGATTCGATTTTGCCAGTGACCAGATCGCGTGTGACGATGCCGCGCGCCTTACCGTTGATCACGATCAGATCCAGCATCTCGGTACGCGGATACATGGTCACTTGGCCGGCGCTGATCTGGCGTTCCAGAGCTTGGTACGCGCCCAGCAACAACTGTTGCCCGGTCTGGCCCCGGGCGTAGAACGTGCGCGAAACCTGAGCTCCGCCGAACGAACGATTGGAAAGCGTTCCACCGTATTCGCGCGCGAAAGGCACGCCTTGCGCGACGCATTGATCGATGATATTAACGCTGATCTGTGCCAGCCGGTATACGTTGGCTTCGCGCGAACGGAAGTCGCCGCCCTTTACGGTGTCGTAGAAGAGCCGGAAAATGCTGTCGCCATCATTCTGGTAATTCTTGGCGGCGTTGATTCCCCCCTGCGCCGCGATGCTATGGGCGCGGCGCGGCGAATCCTGAAAACAGAAGCACTTTACCTGATAGCCCAGTTCGGCCAGCGAGGCGGCCGCGGAACCTCCGGCCAGGCCGGAGCCCACTATCAGAACTGTGTGCTTGCGCTTATTAGCGGGATTCACCAGTTTCATGTCGAAGCGGGCTTGGTCCCATTTCTCTTCAATGGGTCCAGGAGGAATTCTGGAATCAATTTGCATACGTTAGCCTCGATAGCCTACGAGAACGGAGATAGGAATGGAAATAAAGCCGAGGAAGATCAAAATGGAAAGTCCGCCGGCCAGCGTTTTCAGAAACGGGGTGTAACGGGGCGAGCCGACGCCCAGACTTTGCAACATACTCCACGCCCCGTGGAACAAGTGGGTACAGAGCAGCGCGATGGAAAAGATGTAAAAGCCGGCGATCAGCGGATTCTCAAAGCTGTGGACCACGTTCTGGAAGACCATGCCTTCCTGATGACCGGGGTTTACCACGCCGAAGGTGAAATCCAGCAGGTGATAGATGATGAAAGATCCGACGATGGGTCCGCTCCAGTACATGGTGCGAGATGCGTAGGTGGATATGACAGCCTTCTTTTTCACGTAACCGATCGGGCGGGCGGCTTGCTTTCGCAGCGCCAGTTGCACGGCGGACCAGATATGGGCCCCTACCGCCGCCAGCAGAGTGAGGCGCGCGGCCCAAAGAAGAACGGGTTCAATGTGCAGGAACCTGGCGTAGGCGTCCATCTTGGCTGGGCCTTCGAAGAACTGCAGGTTGCCTAGCAGATGCGCTAAAACGAAGCCAAACAGCAGGAAGCCGCTTACCGCCATAACTACTTTCTTGCCGACAATGGAATCATAGAATCGCGGCGTGCGTTCGCCCTTAAGACTAATCGCGGATGCGCTCATTTGTTTTCACCTAGTTGGATGTCCCGGGTTTCCCGGCGTGACTTACAATTTTGTTCCGGAGGTGGATCTGATCAAGAATACATCTTCGCAAAGGTGGGATGCGACCGGACGGGGATTTGTGGGTGGCTGCCCGAAAGCGCCCCCTATTTGATCTTAACCTAACTTTTAAGGAACTTGCGCAAAACGGACTCGCGGCCGCCAGCGGCCTTTGCGCTTAATGCGATTCGGTCATGGCGACTTTGGAGATGGTGACGGTATCGCCAGCCAGTTCCCCGGTGACATCCACTTTATGGCCCAGGTATTCCTTTATAGTTTCCTGGTTTGCAACCTTAAAAACTTTATCGCCGACCACGAAAACGGCAGCGCCGCCAGGGCGTCCGACGCATCGCTTTACGCAATCCATCGATTTTTCCGAAGCGTCGGCATGTTTCGCTCCGCAATTTGAATCGGAAATGGTCCCGGACCAAGTGGCAGCCAAAGCCTCTGCCGAGGCGAGAACAAATATAACGACCAGCTTTTTCATAAAGATATTCCGGCGGAGCGCGCTTGCGTTGCCACGCTCCTCTGCGTCATTCGGGAAAGAAACCTAGTGGGACTCGGTCATGGCGATTTTGGAGATGGTGACGGTGTCGCCAGCCAGTTCTCCGGTCACGTCAACCTTGTGACCCAGGTGCTCTTTCACGAGTTCCGGGTTCGCGATCTTCAGCACTTTACCGTCCACAATAAATACGGGAGCGGCGCCGCCGCCGACGCACTTTTTCACACAGCTCATCGATTTTTCCGAAGCGTCGGCATGTTTGGCCCCGCAGTTAGCATCGGAAATGGTACCGCTCCAGGTAGCAGCAAAAGCGCCCAGGGACGCCAGCGCAAAGGTAATAGCAAGCTTTTTCATAAAAATCTCTCCTGAGGAAGCGTGGTTTGGTTCCACACCCCCTCTGTAGTATACGGGAAAATAATCGGAACGGATGAAACGGCCACAGCTTAAGCGCTGCGGACGGATTTCCGCCCTGCCGCGGGAGCCGCTTCGGTCCTGACTGGTTTCTTCGCCGGGGCCTCGTTCAGACGGCGTACCTGGTCACTCACGCACACCAGGAACATCGGCTGCCGCGCATCCTTGAGGATATCGATGATGCGATCCTGGCTGTCTTCCAGGTAGATCGCCTTGCCGTCGGTCACCAGGTGCAGATCGCCCTGGTTATCCACCACTTCGCTCAACCGTTTGCCCATTTCCTTTTGCAGGAATTTGAGAACGCGGCGGATCTTCTGCAACGAGAAGCCCTTGCGCCGGAGTTCGGCGATTACCGTGATCTCAATTACTTCCTCGGACAGGTAAACGCGCTTATGACCTTCATGATGGGGAGAAACAACCTTTCTCTCATCCCACCACTGCAGTTGACGGAGACTGACATCCGCAATCCGGGAGACGTCGCTGCTGCTAAACGTCTTCGCTCCTGCATCTATATCAGGACGCGTTTTCTTTGTTTTGAACATGAGCCCCCGCTTGCGTTTTAGAAATCAACGGCTTTTCAAATTTTACTGGAACTGGCGTGGAAGTCAAGGGGGAGGAACTCTGGAGTCGCTATTTGGCGATAGGGCGGATCTGAATGATGGGAAGTTCCAGGTTTGGAATCTCAGACCATTTGCGATCGGCGGTAATCACGGTCTGTCCTGTCTTGCGCGCCGTTGTCAAACATACGCAATCTGCCAGGGAAAGGCGGTGCTTCTTTGCGGCCGAGGCCATGAATCCGACATCTTTGGCTTGAGCAACACTGAAGTTGTCGTCGACGACCAGATCCATGTCTTCGAGGATTTCTTCGATTTCGTCTTGGGAGGCGCCGAGAATCGTCATTCGGCGGATAACTTCAGATAGATTTAAGCCGTGAATTCCACAATCGTCAAGCACCCGCATCACCGCCTCGTAGCCCGGTTCGCGTAGCAGCAGCGCTAGCAGGGCGGAAGCATCCAGGAGGTGTTTAGGCCCTTTCAAATTCTTTGCTCGCTTCTGCTTCGCGATCCGCGATCAGCTCTTCGGAAACCAAGCGCCCTGGTTTTACATATTTGGACAGAACGGAATGTGCGCGCTCCAGAGCCTGGGCCCGGGTGCTTATCCCTAAGATATTGGTTTCGTCCAGTTTGAGCATGATATCGGTTTCTCCTTCTTTGATTCCTAGCTTTCGGCGGACTCCAACCGGGATTAAAATTCTGCCAGATTTTTCCACGCGAATGCATAGAGTTTCCATACTTGGCATTATGGCAGGTTCTGGCAGGTATGTCAATGGAGTATGCAGATTCCGTAAATCTGTACTAGCCGCCGCCCACGAACTGTACGATTTCGAGTTGTGTGCCGGGGGGCACTTGGCGGTTCGCCCACTCTGCTTTGCGGACGATAGCGCGATCCATCTCAATCGCTACGCGGTCCGGATCCAGGCCTAGAAGTCCCAGAATATCCATCAGGCTGGAGCCCTCTGGACACGCGAAGAACTCGCCATTGATCAGAATCTGACTGCTGCCGGTTAACTGATTCGTCATGATGAATTTTCAGCCGTTTGGGCTTCAGGGTTTGACACCCTGTTTCCTGCCTTATTATAGTCAATAGAGGATTCAAGCTCAGTTCCCCCCAAATGCCCACTTCCTACGCTGAAGTTTATTTCCCCGTCCTGGTGCAGGTGATTATCGCCCTGGCCTTGGCGGGAGGCCTGATCGGAACGTCGTTTCTGTTGGGCAAGAAAGTTAAGGACGCGGTAAAGGATTCCCCCTATGAATGCGGAATCGTGCCTACCGGCAGTGCCAGGGGGCGGTTTAGCGTCAAATTCTACCTGGTTGGTATCGTATTCATTTTGTTCGACATCGAAGCCATCTTTCTGTATCCCTGGGCGGTCGTTTTCCGTGATCTCAAGCTCTTTGGTTTCTTCGAGATGCTGCTGTTCATAGTTCTAGTCCTTTCGGGATTCTTCTACATCTGGAAGAAGGGCGCGTTGGACTGGACTGCGATTCCCCTGGCGCGCCCGGTGAAAAAAACGCAATGATCCCTCCCGAACTTGAAAATCTCCCGGTGTCCGCTGCCCTGCAGGCCAAATTCGGGCCTGCCATTCTGGGTGGCCACAATCAGCATAACGAAGCCACTTTGCTGGTTAGCCCAGCGGCTATCGTTGACGTCTGCCGCTATCTAAAAGAAGACCAGAATTTTATCCGGCTGGGCGGCATTACCGGTGTGGATTGGTTTCCCGCCGACCCGCGCTTTGAAGTGGTCTACCTGCTGCACTCGATTTCGAGGAATCTCCGGTTGCGCCTGAAGTTACGCGTCCCCGAAGGTGGCGAGATCGATTCGGTTTGGGGCGTCTGGCGCGCAGCGGACTGGTACGAACGCGAAGTATTCGACATGTTTGGCGTCAAGTTCGCCAACCACCCCGATTTCCGGCGCATCCTGATGCCCGCCGATTGGGAAGGCCACCCACTGCGCAAGGATTATCCAGTGCACGGGTACAAATACAGCTATCAGGACGAGTAGGCCGGCACCCATGAAAGAAGTAAAAGTTCACACCGATACCCACAATTTCGCTCCGTCTGAAGAGGACATCAAGAGCCATCGCATGACCCTGAACATGGGTCCGCAGCACCCTTCGACGCACGGCGTCTTGCGGGTGGTGCTGGAGCTTGACGGCGAAACAATTATCAGCGCCCGGCCCGACATCGGCTATTTGCACACTGGCATTGAAAAAGAATGCGAAGTGAAGACCTGGGCGCAAGTAGTGACGCTGACCGACCGCGTTGATTACCTCTCCAACCTAGCCAACAATCTGGTCTATGCCCTGACGGTGGAAAAGCTGATCGGCGATATCGAGATCCCACCGAAAGCTCAATGGCTACGCGTGATGATGTGCGAGCTTTCACGTTTGAACAGCCACCTGGTTTGGCTGGGAACGCACGCCATCGATATCGGCGCGATGACCGTCTTCTTTTACTGCTTCCGGGAGCGCGAGGATATCCTGCGCATTCTGGAGATGTTCTCGGGCCAGCGCATGATGACCAGCTATATCCGCATTGGCGGGGTGGCGCTGGAACCGCCGCGCGGCTGGCGCCAGGCGCTGGCCAAGTTCCTGAAATCGTTCCCCAGCAAGGTGGACGAGTACGATGCGCTGCTGGAGAACAACCCGATCTGGCTGGACCGTACCAAAGGCGTCGGGCACATTTCGCTCGAAGATATGCTGGACCTGGGTGTCACCGGACCTATGCTGAGGGGTGCGGGTCTGGCGCTGGACGTCCGGAAGTCGGAGCCCTACTCCAGCTACGAAAAATTCGATTTCAAGGTGCCTTCGTACACCGAAAATGACGTCTATTCCCGGTATCGTGTGCGCCTGGACGAGATGCGCGAGAGCACGAAGATCATCCAGCAGGCGCTGGACGGAATGCCCGAAGGCCCGATCAATGCGGACGCGCCGAAGATCGTGCTGCCGGAGCGCGAGAAGATGAAGACGCAGATGGAAGCCTTGATCTATCACTTCAAAATCGTCACCGAAGGCTTTCGGGTTCCCGCTGGCGAAGCCTACCAGGCGGTGGAATCGCCGCGCGGCGAGATCGCGTATTACGTGGTCAGCAACGGAACATCGAAACCGCACCGGATCTTCATGCGCACTCCGAGCTTCGGGAATTTGCAGGCGCTGGGAACGTTGCTCGAAGGGAAATTGATCGCCGATTCCATCGCTTCCATGGGTAGCATGGACTTCGTGCTGGGAGATGTGGATCGTTAAATGACTTTTTCGCCAGAACTCGAAGCCAAATTTCAGAAAATGTTGGAAAGTTATCCGCCCGGCCGCACGCGCTCGGCGGTGGTTCCGATGTTGATGTACGCGCAAGACGAACTCGGGGTGGTGTCGCGTGAACTGGTTGAGGAAGTGGCCAAACGTTGCAAGGTCACGCCGCTGCAGGTGGATGAGGTGGTTGGCTACTATTCCATGCTGCATACCAAGCGCATGGGTAAGTATCACGTGCAGGTTTGCACCAACATCAGCTGCCTGATTTTAGGCGCGGAAGACCTGTACAAGCAGGTGCAGAAGACCTTGAAGATCGGCAACAAGGAAGTAACCCCCGACGGAATGTTTTCGATTGAAGAAGTGGAATGCATGGGCGCGTGTTCGTGGGCCCCGGCTGTCCAGGTGAATTACGATTTCCATCACAATGTGACGCCCGAGAAGCTTGACCGCCTGCTGGCGGATCTGGCTGCCATGCCCGGCCGGGCGGGTAAGGCGCAATAGGACAAGCCAACATGTTATACAACGAACCGAGTCCGTTAGAAACCAAAGTCCTGACGAAGCGCTTTGGGTTGCCCAATTCTGCTTCCATCGAGACCTACTTGGCTACCGACGGCTATAAAGCCTTCGAAAAAGCCGCAACGATGACGCCGGAGCAGATCATCGACGAAGTAAAGGCTTCGGCCTTGCGCGGCCGAGGTGGTGCGGGCTTTCCCACTGGACTGAAGTGGAGCTTCGTTCCGCGTACGTCGCCCAAGCCTCGCTACATTATCGTCAACGCGGACGAGTCCGAACCCGGTACTTGCAAGGACCGGTTGCTGATGGAGAACGATCCGCACTCGCTGATCGAGGGCATGCTGATTGGCGCTCGCACGGTGGGCGCGCTCAAGGGCTACATTTATATCCGGGGTGAGTATCGCTATCAGATTGAGTGCATGGATCGTGCGATCACTGAGGCTTACGCGCACGGCTGGCTGGGCACGAACATCAAAGGCACTGGCTTCGATTTCGATGTCTACACCCACACGGGCGCGGGCGCTTATGAGTGCGGCGAAGAAACGGCGCTGCTGGATTCCATTGAAGGCAAGCGCGGCGTGCCCCGGTTGAAGCCCCCGTTCCCGGCGGTCTCAGGTGCATGGCAATCGCCTACGCTGCTCAATAATGTGGAGACTTTCTGCGCGGTTCCGCCAATCCTGCGCGATGGCGGCGCGGCGTTCGCGGCTTTGGGGACTCCGAAGAACGGCGGCACGCGCATGCTCTGCTTGTCGGGGCACGTGAACAAGCCGGGCGTCTACGAAATCCCACTTGGCATGAACATGCTTGAGTTCATCGAGAAGATCGGCGGAGGCATGCGCAACGGCAAGAAGCTGAAAGCCGTGGTGCCGGGCGGTTCGTCGTGCCCCATCCTGCGGGCCGAAGAGTGCGACCTCGCGATGGATTACGATACGCTGGCGAAGGCCAAGAGCATGTTGGGATCGGGCGGCATGGTGGTGTTGGATGAAGACACCTGCATGGTGAAGTTTGCCCTGCGGATCATGCGATTCTATGCGCACGAAAGCTGCGGCTGGTGCATCCCCTGCCGGGAGGGAACAACGTGGCTGCGCAAGCTGCTGCAGCGTTTCCATGATGGCGCGGGCGTGAAGAGCGACATACCGATGATCGGTAAACTCGCGAACAACATGCTGGGCCGGACGTTCTGCGCGCTGGGTGACGCGGCTGCCATGCCCACCATCTCAATCGTGGAAAAATTCCGCGATGAGTTTGAGGCGCATCTGGATGGCAAGCCGTGCCCGTACGAACACGCGCACGAACTTGTGATGGCATAAGGAATTTCAATGGCGGATCAAGTAAACCTCATTATCGATGGAAGGCCGGTTTCGGCCGCGCCCGGAACGCTGCTCATCAACGCGGCTAAACAGGCGGGCATTGAAATCCCGGCATTTTGTTATTACGACGGGCTGTCCCTCCAAGCCGCTTGCCGTATGTGTCTGGTGGAAGTCGACAAAACCAATAAACTTCAAGTGAGTTGCACGCTGCCAGTGGCCGAGGGGATGGTGGTGCATACGGATTCCCCGGTAGTGCGGGAGGCTCGCAAAGGCACCCTGGAATTTCTGCTGGCGAACCATCCGCTGGATTGCCCGGTGTGTGACAAGGGCGGCGAGTGCGAATTGCAGGACATGGTTTTCCGGTACGGCGCTGGCGAAAGCCGCTACAACGAGACCAAGCTGCACGTGGATGAAAAGCAGTGGTCGCCGGTGGTGTTCTTCGATGCGCCTCGCTGCATTCTTTGCTACCGTTGCGTGCGTATCTGCGACGAAGGCATGGGTGTGGGCGCGCTGGGCGTGATTAATCGCGGCGCGGTTTCCGAGATCGCCCCCAACGCGCACGATCATCTGGAGTGCGACGAGTGCGGCATGTGCATCGACATCTGCCCCGTGGGCGCGCTGACCAGCGGTACGTATCGCTACAAAACCCGTCCCTGGGAGATGGAACATGTGGGGACCATTTGCACGCACTGTTCGAATGGCTGCAAGACCACTTTGGGCGTGCGGGATGGCGCGATCATGCGAGGCAACAACCGCGATAGCAGCGGCATTAACGGCGAGTTCCTGTGCGTGAAGGGGCGCTACGCGTTCGATTTTACCAGCCATCCGGAGCGTTTACAGGCCCCGCTGGTTCGTAAGAACGGCAAGCTTGAGGAAGTGGCGTGGTCGGAAGCGCTGGCCACCGTGGCTGCCAAGATGAAAGCCGTCCGGGAGCAGGGTGGCAAGATTGGGGTGATCGGTTCAAACCACACCACCAACGAAGAAAATTATTTCCTGCAGAAATTCGCGCGGCAGGCGTTGGGTACGGACAACATCGATCATCAGCGCACTGGTGACTTGGCCACCCTGCTGGATGCGCTGCACGGAAAGACCGCTGCGCTTGCCAGCACCAAGGACCTGTATGAAAGCAAAGCCGTCCTGATTGTGGGCAGTGATCTTTCGCAGCAGCATCCCCTGCTTGCTTTCCAGATCCGTGCTAATTTCCGGCACCACGGCGCGCACGTCTATACGGTGACGCCCGGTCCGGTGCGCGAGGACAAAATCGCTAAGCAGAGCGTGATCGCACAGCCGGGACACGAACTGGAATGCATTGAAACCTTGCGCGGCGCGTTGGGGGCTGAATCCGAACTGGTGATTTTGTTCGGCGATGCCATCAAGGGCGATGCGGTCCGCCAGCTGGTAGCATTCGCAGACTCGCTGGGCATTCCGGTGAAGTACGTCTGTCTGGTAGATTATTCCAACTCGCGCGGTGCCTCCGATATGGGTTTGCTGCCGGATCTTGGACCCGGTTACCGTTCCGTCGAAAAGCCTGGCCTCAGCCATGATCAAATGCTGGCCGCCGCGGATCTGGATCTGTTGTGGGTGGTGAATGCCAACCCGCTTGAGAAAACCACACTGGCCTCCGCTGGCGCATTCGTCGTGGTGCAGGACATGTTCCTCACCGAAACCGCCAAGCGCGCCGACGTGGTGTTTCCTTCCGCCTCGGCCTACGAAAAAGCGGGTACCGTCACCAACGTGTGCGGCGAAGTACAAAAGCTGAAAGCCGCGCTCAAAATCATGGGCACCAAGCCCGACCTGGAGATTATGGGCCTGCTAGCCAAGGAAATGGGTGTGAACCTGGGCATCTGGACTCCGGACAAGGTTTTTGACGAGATTCGCAAGACCGTCCGTGGTTATAATGTACCTTTGCCAGTAATCACTACGGGAGGAGCGGCCCAAACCGCGCCAGTGAACGGACGGGTAACTTTTCAGCCGCGTCCAGACTTGGTGCAGTCGGCTGGCGACCCCCTCTTTACGTCCGGAACATTGGGGCGCTATTCAAAAATGCTGAACTCCGTGCTGGAGAGCCCGGGAGCCCTCTACCAGGGCAAGTGACCTTTCTGAAATGAACTTTTTTCTTCTTACGCTTATCAAGGCGGGTGTGGTCGCCTTCGTGCTGATGACCACGCTCGCTTACTTGCAATGGATTGAGCGCAAAGTAATTGCCCACGTTCAAATCCGGGTGGGTCCCTATCGCGTGGGTCCACACGGCCTGCTGCAGCCGCTGGCCGACGTTATCAAACTTCTTACCAAGGAAGATTTGATCCCGCCGCACGTCAACCGTTTTTTCTACTTTCTTGCACCGTTCGCTGCAGTCACCCTGGCGCTGATTCCCATTTCGATGATTCCGTTCGGCGGAAAGCTAGAAGTGGGCCCTATTACGACATGGATGCAGTTGACTGATCTCAACGGCGGAGTGTTGATATTGCTGGGCATCTCTTCGGTAGGTGTCTACGGCGTAGCACTAGCCGGATGGGCCTCGAACAACAAGTATTCGCTCATCGGCGGTTTACGCAGCTCTGCTCAAATGATTAGCTATGAACTTCCGATGGCACTTGCGATCGTAGGGCCGCTCCTGCTTTCAAACTCCCTCAGTTTCCGCGAAATCGTTAATACCCAAGCTGGTTATTTTCTCGGGTTCATTCCCCGGTGGAACATCTTTCAGATGCCGTTCCCGCAACTGGTGAGTTTTTTTGTATTCATGGTGGCTGCATTCGCGGAAACGAACCGAATCCCCTTCGATCTGCCAGAAGCGGAAAACGAACTGGTAGCGGGCTTCCACACCGAATACAGCAGCATGAAATTCGCTTCGTTTTTCATGGCCGAATACGCCAACATGGTGACGGTTTGCTGCGTGGCCACGCTGCTCTTCCTGGGTGGATGGCACCCCATTTTCCCCGCGCCGATTTCAAATTATGTCCCCGTTCTGCTGTTCGCGTTTGCTGGCCTGATCGCCATCTTCCACGGGATGAACCCGGTGCGTAAACTGGATCGCATCACGCTGCCGATCACCGGAGTGGTGTTCCTTGGCATAGGCGCAATCTTCGCCGTGCCCATGCTGCAAGCCGCGCTGACTCCGCTGTTCTGGTTTTCGGCCAAGGTCGGCTTCCTGCTGTTCCTCTTCATCTGGGTCCGTGCCACGCTGCCGCGCTATCGATACGATCAGCTGATGAAGGTGGCATGGACGTTCCTCTTCCCGGTGGCTATGGTGAACCTGTTGGTCACCAGCCTGCTGGTCGCGCTCACAACGAAATAACATGGAATTCATCCTCTTTATAGCCTTCGCTTTGCTCGCGATTGCCAGCGCTATCAGCCTTGTAGTCCAGACCCACCCCATCTCCAGCGCCCTTTCGTTGGTGGGCGTGATGGTCTCGCTCGCGGTGCTGTACTTCGTCCTGGGCGCGGAGTTTATCGCCGGAGCGCAGTTGGTGGTCTACGCGGGCGCAATCATGGTGCTGTTCGTCTTCGTCATCATGTTGCTGAATGCCGGTGCGGAAATGCCCCGCAAGCGTGATTGGCGGACCGGCCTGCTGGGCATTCCCGTGATTGCCGCGTTCGCCGGCTTGATCGTTTTCCTGATTCAAATGGTGCTGCCCCGCGGCGAGAACGTAGTGTTCGGCGGATTCACCAAAGGCACCGCGGCCGGGGTAGGCAAGGCTCTGTTTACCGATTACCTGCTGCCATTCGAAGTCACTTCCGTTCTGATCCTGATCGCCATTCTGGGCGCAATCGTTCTGGCCCGCAAGGAGATCGATTAATGCCGCCCAATCCCATTCCCACCAGCGTTCCCATCAGCTGGTTCCTCACTCTCAGCGCGATTCTATTCGCCCTTGGCATCGCCGGATTTATTTACCGCCGCAACGTGATCACCGTTTTCATGTCTATCGAGTTAATGTTGAATGCGGTGAACCTGACCTTCGTCACGTTCTCCTATGAGTTAAAGCAGGTGGACGGCCACATCTTCAGCTTCTTCGTGATGGTGGTGGCGGCGGCCGAAGCCGCTGTGGGGCTGGCCATCATCCTGACGGTGTTCAAGAACCGGCAAACCCTGCAGATTGACGAAATCAGTTCCATGAAGTTCTAACCCAATCAAGATGAATCTCTGGCTTATACCGATCTTCCCGCTCGTCGGGTTCCTGATAAACGGCCTGTTCGGCAAGCGCTTCTCTAAGCAAGTGGTGAACGTGGTGGCCATCGGCTCAGTTATGCTGTCGTTCCTGTGGGTCATCAAGACTCTCATCGGGCTGGGCGAAATGGAACACGCGCACATTGAGCGTTACTTCACCTGGATTCAAAGTGGAACGTTCAACATCGGCGTCGATCTCGCGGTGGATCGCCTTAGCGCCATCATGCTGCTGGTCGTCACTGGCGTGGGCCTTCTGATACACGCTTACGCCATGGGCTACATGGAGCACGAACACGGCTACTACCGGTTCTTCGCTTACCTGAACCTGTTCATGTTCTTCATGTTGACCCTGGTTTTGGGCGCCAACTTCCTGCTTCTCTTCGTGGGATGGGAAGGCGTGGGGTTGTGCAGCTACCTCTTAATTGGTTTCTACTTCACCGAGAAATTCGCTTCCGATGCCGGCAACAAGGCGTTCATCGTGAACCGGATCGGCGACTTCGGCTTTTCGCTCGCGATGTTTCTGATCGTGAAGCACTTTGGTTCGCTCGATTTCGTGCAGGTGTTCGGCAAGGCGCAGAACATGACCGCTGAGAGCGTGCCATTCTTCGCCATCTGCATGTTGCTGTTGTTGGGCGCCGCGGGAAAGTCCGCGCAGATTCCCTTGTATGTCTGGCTGCCGGATGCCATGGCTGGCCCCACGCCGGTCTCCGCTCTGATCCACGCTGCCACCATGGTGACCGCGGGCGTCTACATGATCGCGCGTTCCTCGGTGCTCTTCCTGCACGCCCCCATGGCGATGGATTGGGTTGCGGCCATCGGCATGGCCACCGCGTTCATGGCCGCCACCATCGGCCTGGCGCAGAACGATATTAAGAAGGTATTCGCATATTCCACGGTTTCGCAGCTTGGCTACATGTTCGTCGGTGTCGGAGTGGGCGCGTTCTCGGCCGGCATCTTCCACCTGATGACCCACGCTTTCTTCAAAGCCCTGCTCTTCCTGGGGGCGGGCAGCGTGATTCATGCGCTCAGCGGGGAACAGGATCTGCGTCAGATGGGCGGGCTGGCCAAGAAGATCCCCATCACCTGCGTAACTCTGTTCTGCGGGGGCGTCGCGATCGCCGGCCTGCCGTTCACCTCCGGCGCGGTCAGTAAAGATTTGATTCTGGAAGCGGCCTACCTGCGGTCTCCCATCCTCTATTGGATCGGAGTGGTTACGGCCTGCATGACTGCCTTCTACGTTTTCCGCGCGCTCTTCGTGACGTTCTTTGGCGACTATCGCGGCCATCATCATCCGCACGAAGCGCCCTTCGTCATGTGGGCACCGCTCGCCGCACTGGCTGGGCTTTCCCTGGGTGGCGGCTTCCTCAATGTGCCCCACTGGCTGGAACCCATGTTCCCCATCAAAGAGGAGCATGTGGAGCCGCTGATTCAATACGCCCCGTTCGCCGCCGGCTTTATCGGCATCGGGCTGGCTTACATCATGTACGTCGCCAAGCCGTCGCTGGCCGAATCGTTCAAGAAGAGCATGGGCGGACTTTACACTTTGGTTTACAACAAATACTTCGTGGACGAAGCCTATAACCTGGCGGTGGTGGAGCCGCTGATTCAAGGCTCCCGCACCGTCCTGTGGCAGGGCGTGGATGCCGGGTTGATTGATGGGACTGTGAACGGAATCGGCGCACGCTCCCGCGGCTTGGGCCACATGCTGCGCTTGTTGCAATCCGGCAGCATTCGGAAGTACGCGGCGTGGGTGGCGTTTGGTTCGGTCTTGCTGCTGATTGCGGTCGGCTTCGCGGGCGGTGCCCGATGAACCTGCTCAACGTTGTCATCTTCCTGCCGCTGATCGGCTTCCTGATCTCCATCTTCATTCCCAAGAGCAACCCAGGTCTCAGCAAGCTGTTCGCCCTCGGTTTCTCTATCGCCATCTTCGCGCTGTCCCTGGGATTGATTGAACCGTTCTGGTTCGCGAATCCGGCAGGCTATGTCTTTGAGACTAACGTTCCCTGGATTGACTCGCCGCCGATTCACTATCACATGGGACTGGACGGCCTTAGCCTCTGGTTGGTGATCCTGACTACGCTCTTGACGCCACTCTGCGTGCTGATCTCCTGGAACTACATCGATAAGCGCATCCGCGAGTTTTACGCATTCCTGCTGCTGCTGGAGTTCGGCCTGGTGGGCGTATTCTGCTCACTGGACCTGTTCCTCTTTTACACCTTCTGGGAAATCTGCCTGGTCCCCATGTACTTCCTGATCGGGATCTGGGGCTATGCCCGCCGCATCTATGCCGCCGTTAAGTTCTTCCTCTACACCATGGCCGGCTCGGTGCTTATGCTGGCCGCCACGATCTACCTGTATAACCGCAGCGGGACATTTGATTACCCGGTGATCCTGAGCATGTTGCAGAGCGGCAAACTGGTGCTCAGCTCCACCGAATCGCTCTGGCTGTTCCTGGCCTTCTTCGTGGCCTTCGCTATCAAAGTCCCGCTCTTCCCGCTGCACACCTGGCTGCCCGACGCCCACGTGGAAGCGCCCACCGCGGGCTCCGTGATGCTGGCCTCCGTCATGCTGAAAATGGGAACCTACGGGCTGCTGCGGTTCTGCCTCCCCATGTTCCCCGGGACCGCCCGCATGTGCGCGGTCTGGATCGTGCCCCTGGCCATCATCGGCATCGTCTACGGGGCGCTGGTTGCCATGGTGCAGCCCAATATGAAGAAACTGGTGGCGTATTCTTCCGTCAGCCATTTGGGTTTCGTGGTGCTGGGCCTGTTCTCTTTCACGCAGAACGGACTCGACGGCGCGGTGTACCAGATGTTGAATCACGGCGTAACTACCGGCGCACTCTTCATGCTGGTCGGCTTCTTGTACGAACGCCGGCACTCGCTGGAGATATCGGCTTATGGCGGGGTGGCCACGCCTGCGCCCAACCTGGCTAAGGTCTTTATGATCGTTATGCTGGCCAGCATCGGCCTGCCCACTTTGAATAACTTCATTGGTGAATATCTGGTGCTGCAAGGCGCCGCGATAGCCAATTTCTCCTGGGCCATCTTCGCCTCCATCGGAGTTATCCTGGCCGCCGTCTACATGCTCTGGTTGTATCAACGGACCTTCCTCGGCAAGGCCACCGAAGAGCTGATCCACCACATGTACGATCTGAAAGCGCGCGAATACTTCGCTATCATTCCCCTGGTGATCCTGATGGTCTGGATGGGGACTTTTACGCAAAGTTTCATGCCGTCCATCAGCGCTACCAACGCCCGTATTTTGGAACCGATCGAGGCTAAGAAAGAAATCCAGGTGAGAATCGTCCAACCCCTTTCCGCGTCCGTCCTTTCCTCGTCAATCAAGGAGCCTGCGAATGCCCATTAACATGCCTCCTGGCGAGGATTACATCCGCATCCTGCCAGAGCTGATTCTAAGTGCCGTGGGCACGTTCATGATGGTGCTGGAAGGGATTCTGGGCGACGACTATCCGGGCAAGGGCAAGATCTTCGGAAATCTGAGCCTATTCACTTTGCTGGCGGCGCTGGGCGCTTGCGTGTATGCCAACGGCTTCCCTGGTGCCGCGTTCTCAGACATGCTGGTGCTGGATGGCTACGCTACGTATTTCCGCATTTTGGTGATCGGCGTGGGGCTGCTCACGGTGCTCTGTTCCTATCAGTATCTTGCGCGCGAGAAAGCGGAAGCGGCCGAGTACCATGCTTTGATTCTGTTCTCGGTGGTTGGCCAGTGCGTCATGGTCACGGCCAATGAACTGATCATGGTCTTCATCGGCCTGGAAGTCAGTTCCATCGCCACCTACGTGCTCGCGGGCTACCTGCGCGACGATAAGCGCAATAACGAAGCGGCCCTGAAATACTTCCTGCTCGGCTCGTTCGCCACAGCCTTCCTGCTCTACGGCATCGCCTGGATTTACGGAGCCGCGCACAGCACCAAGCTCAACGAAATTCGCCTGGTTCTGATGAATCACGACATCGCTCCGAACATGATTCTGGTGGGCTCCGCCGCCGCGCTGATGTTTGTCGGCTTCGCCTTCAAAGTCTCAGCCGCGCCGTTCCAGATTTGGGCACCGGATGTTTACCAGGGCGCACCTGCTCCAGTCAGCGCCTTCATGTCGGCCGGTCCTAAAGCTGCTGCTTTCGCCGTTTTCGTCCGTGTGTTCATGACCGCTTTCGGCCCCATAGTCGATCGTTGGGAGCCCTTTGTCTGGGCGTCCGCGCTGCTCACCATGGTGATCGGAAACTTCGGCGCGCTGATGCAGTCGAACATCAAACGCCTGCTTGCCTATAGCAGCATCGCGCATGCCGGATACCTGATGGTCGCCTTCGCGGCCCATAGCCAGATCGGCGTGGCGGCCCTGATGTTCTACCTGGCCGCATACGCCCTGATGAATATTGGAGCCTTC
>JBBQUE010000006.1:0-17395 GCA_038212805.1 Bryobacterales bacterium
ACCCGATTTGGAATCGTGCCCCGAGCGGATTTTCTCCGTTCGGGAAGAATGCGCGCACAAACGCGGCGTTCACGACGGCCGCATCCGGAGCCGTACGGTTGTCCTGCATGGTAAAGTCGCGCCCCAGTTGCAACGGAACGCCCAGGGTGCGAAAGAAGCTGGGCCCCGCGAGATGCCACTCCGCGTTCAGCTTCGACATCTCGGATGGATCGGGCTTTGGCCGGCCAGCCAGGAATACCGATCCCCATTGTCCAGCCTCCTGCGCCGGCAAATCGCGGTTCCATGCGGCCGCGGTCACGCCCGGCAGGGTGAGGGCGCGATCGCGCAGTTGATCGTAAAATTGCATTCCGCGAAGCGCACTTCCTTCGGACAGGGCGCTTAGATCGCATTCCATGACCGTTAGATTTTCCGCCCGGAAGCCGGGGTCCACCGCCGACAGCCGCGAAAAGCTGCGCAGTAGAAGGCCCGCGCCCACCAGAAGCAGCATGGAGAATGCGACCTCGGCCACCAGCAAGGCAGAGCGCAATCGGTCGCTTCCGCCGGCGGTGGTCCGGGATGAGGCTGTCGCCAGCGCTGCCTGCACGCCGGTCCGCCAGACATGCCAGGCGGGGAAAAGTCTGGTCAATACTCCCGTTGCCAGGCTGGCGAGAACGGCAAAGCCGATTCCGGCTTGATCCAGGCCAGCGTCCGCCAGGCGTGGAATCGGGAACGGGTTTGCGAACAACAGCAGGCTGCGCAGCCAAGTGGCGAGTATTAATCCCAGCGCCCCGCCAGCCGCCGAGATGATCAAGCTTTCTGAAAGTACAACCCCCATCAGGTGACGGGCCCCGGCACCCAGCGCCATCCGGATCGCCAGCTCCCGGCGGCGGTTCAATGCGCGCGCCAGCAGCAGATTACCGACGTTGGCGCAGGCGATCAGCAGGACGATCAAGATCGCGCCGGCCAGCGTGAACAGCATGCCCCTATAGGTGCCTACCAACCCTTCGCGAAGATCGATGGCGGTATAACCGCGATCCTTATTCTCCGGATACTGCCGTTCCAGGGCCGCCGCGGTTGCCGCGAGATTCGCTTTGGCCTGTTCGAGAGCGACGCCCGTTTTCATCCGCGCGAGGATCCGGTAGTTGAAGGCCGTCCGGGTGGATCCATCGTTTTCGGGATTCATTCCGACCCAGATATCCACGTTGGCCGGAAAGTTCGGACGGTTCGGAAACACGCCTCGCACGGTGTAGAGCTTGCCTCGAAGCTGCAGGGTGCGGCCCAATACGGATGGATCCGAGGCGAAGTGCGACTGCCAGAAGCGCTCACTGATCAACGCGCCACTTTCGTCATTGGCGCTCGTGAACAACCGCCCGCCCAGAATGGGACGGATGCCGATGGTTTCTAGCCAGCCCCGCGAAACCGATGCGGTTTCCACCTGTCCGGCGTTCCGGCCGATTAACACGCTTCCCTTGCCGTACCAATACGCCGCCATGCTAGTGAAGGCGGACGTCCGGTCGCGCAAGTCGCGAAAATCGAGACCAGGCGCGGCCTTATTTATTCTGCCGGACCGTTTGTTCACCGGTTGGATCTGCACCAGTTGAGCCGGTTCCGGGAGATCCAAGGGGCTGAGCAGGACCGCATTCACCACAAAGAACGCGGCGGTGATGAGCCCGATGCCGAGCGCCAGTTCGAGAATGGCGAACAGCGCGAAACCGGGGGTACGCAGCAGGAAACGAAAAGCGTGGCGCAGATCCATGCGCCGTCTAAGGCACGCTGCGTACCACGGTGGACGCGGAATTCACGGGATGCTCCCCGGGCAGGGCGTTCATTCCCGCGAAAGGCTGTTCGAAATCGAACACGGAATTACAACTGCTGATAAAAGAAGATCAGGTCCGTGGCGGGGGGCGTGTACCCCAGTTGCCGGATCATGGCCATCACCTGGCCCCGGTGTAGCGTGCCATGGTTCACCACATGCAACAGAATCTGCCAGCGGATGTCGGATTTGGCGTCACCTTTTATATTGGCGTAGTGCAAGGTTCCGGCCAAGTCCTCTTCCGGCATCCCGGCTACAAACTCGCGAAAACATGCCAACAGGGTGGGCCAGGCGTTTTGCAGATCTTCAAGCGATGGCTCTGGCACCGGGTCTTTAAATCCGCGCGTCTCCCCTTGCAACCGTGCCAGCCACACGCGGTCGGCGTAATAGATATGGCGGAGGGTGTCAAGAATGCCACCGTGCGATGCGCCACGGCCGGTCGTCAGTTCCTCGCCCGTTAGTCCCGCGGCGGCTTTCAGAAGCAGTCCGGTTGCCCAGGCGGTGTAACCCAGATGCAGCAGCAGCATGCTGCGGTCGACAGGCGCGGTCATTTTCAAACCACTTTCAGCAGGACGGCCGTCACGTTGTCGGGAGCCCCCGCAGCCTTGGCGGCCTTCACCAGATCCTGGCATTTGGCATCTAATGTTGCATCCTGCGCCAGAATCGAAGCAATTGTTTCCGGCGGGATTACTCCATGCAGTCCGTCCGTACAGAGCAGCAGTTGCATCCCGGGCGACGGCTGAACCGCATACGAAAGAACCCGCAATTCTTTTGAGACCCCAATCGCCATGGTCAGCACATGTCTCATGGGGTGCTGCTTTAAGGCGGCTTCGTCAATTCCCAGGCGCCGCCCCACCTCGTTGCACCAGGTCTGATCGTCGGTAATAGCAGTTAGGGTAGCGTTATGAAACAGATAAGCGCGGCTATCGCCCACGCTGGCGATCAGAATTTTATCCCCGGATTCCAGCGCCGCAACCAGGGTGGTGCCCATGCCTTCCAGCGTGGAATTGCGCTGCGATTCGCTCATCACGCGCCGGTTGGCTTCGTTAAACGATTCCACGAAAGACGCGGCATCGCGGCGATCATGGGATCGCATGATGTCGGCAACGGTTTCGGCAGCCAAACGCGAGGCATGTTCGCCCGCTTGGGCTCCTCCCATGCCATCCGCAACCACATACAGGCCCCGGTCCGGGAGCAGCAGATAGTAGTCTTCGTTGTTTGCCCGAACCGAGCCCACGTCGGAAATACCGGAGGACTCTAGCATGAACTTTCCGATTATATACTGCATTTCCCGTGAACAGGCAACCTGGCCTCCATCGCCTGCTCAGTTTCTTGAAAGGGAGAGGGCCGCGACCGCAACCCCTACGGCTTCTCCATATGGGTGGCGGGCACCGGCATGAAGAAGGGCTACGTGCATGGCGCAGCGGATGAGTCCGGCTTTGCGGCGGCCGAAAACAAGATGCACGTGGTGCGCATCCGCCACTATAGCTTCCTCGCCAATGTGCACCGGAGCGAAAACGTAGCCCTGTGCCGCGAACTGCTGACCCACGACCCCACCGGATTACTTCCCGCCATCGCACCCGCCGGCCCCGATGAAGCCGTCCTCGACCAACTCCCACGGTGTCCGGTCTGCGGCATCGGAGTTATGATCCGAATCGAGCAACTGCTTCCCTTACCGGCTCCCAGAGTGGACTCCTCATGAGTCGTTGCGCCGGAATCCCGAGCGCCCACCTGGCTGCGGAGCCGGGGCGGCCGTCCTTGGTCTTACCAAGCCAAGAGACAACAGGCAGCCACCGCTTTGCCTGCAACTAACCCCCGCCTTCCGGAACCGGCCGGACCGAACAACGTCCGTAGCGTATCCACGGGCCGCGGCTTAGTTCACCGCCCGGTTTACTCAGCCGGGCGGCCCACTTCAGCCAGCGCCCCCTCCATTTTTAACCCGCCCGGCTAAGCAAACCTTTAGCAGTCACGTCGATTGTCAGATTAAATCGCCCACCGAATCAAGCACTTGCGATTTTTCCGCACTGGCTTTCCGCCACGACCCTGCTAAATTTCAACCAGAGCCAGACAGAACGCCCACCCCAAACTGAACACGGTCACTCAGCCGCGTCCCACCTTCCATCCCGCCTGAAAAGAATCCCCGACCAACCTACCTGACGCCGGCCAAACGGTCCTGCCCACACGTTCCAGGCGGGCGGTTACTTTGGATAACCGCCCAAAACCCCAGTGCCAGTTTGTCACCCGCCCCGCAACCTTTATATACCAAACTGTCTACCCCGCCCACCATAAGAATGCAATAAGCGCCATGTTGCGCAGCCGATCGCAACACGTCCAAGGTTTACTTCCAACTGAGCGGCACCAGTATGGCCACCCCGGTGGTAAGCGCGGCCGGCAGCCATCCTTCTGCAATGCTCACCGGCGCTCACACCTCACCAAGTCAAGGCCCGGCTCATGAAGATCGCCTACAAATCCTTCCCGCTCTCCAGCATCAGCTACACCAGCCACTACGACCAGTTCACCATCGGAGCCGGCCGTTGCTGATCGATGATGTCCAGAAATCCTAACGCCTGCCACACCAGTTCGCCGGCATGGCGCGCTCCCAAAACCCGAGGCCGGATTATGCGCCAGTGCAGCATGAAACGCAGCCCGCCAAAAGAGCATTCCCAAATTTCTTGCGCCTGGATTTCCCACGCTATCAACCACTTACGATTTTTCACCGCTTGCCGCCGCGCTCCAGGCTGCTAACGTCCAACCAGAGAGCAACATGGAACGTACACCTACATTTAAACCCGGCGTAGAAGCCCACATCCACCTCAAGCTCGGCGCATCCGCCGTGCCCCTCCGGTCCCACTCCGGAGAAACCTTTTTATCCATTCCCACCGGACCCACCGGCCAAGCCGTCCTGCCCCTCCGTTCACGCCGGGCAGAACTCTGGATCACCGCCAACTTCTACCGCGCATACGAATCCGCGCCATCCCCCGCCGCCATCCAGCGCGCTCTTTCCGTGCTCCATGCCCGCGCCCTCTTCGACACCACTCCCCAAGCCATCGGCCGCCGCCTGATCGGCAAACCCGGCGCTATCGTGCTCGACCTGGCCAACGATTTCGGCCAGTGCATCGAGATCAGCCCCACCGGCTGGATGCTCGCCGACGACCTGCCCCACGCCTTCCTCCGCGACGAAAATACCGGCCCGCTGCCCATCCCGGAAGAAACCATCGAAGAACCGCTCACCCATCTGCGCGAACTGCTGGCCATCCACGATGACGAATCCTGGACCAACATCCTCAGCTGGCTGGCCAATGCGCTCCGGCCCTGCGCTCTCAGCAATAGTGCCGCGTGCCCCATCCTGGTCATCGACGGCCCCGCCGGCAGCGGCAAGTCCACCCTAGCCAGAATGCTCAAGGCCCTGATCGATCCCGGCCCCGCCGCCGAAGGCCACCTGCGAATCGTGGATTCCCCCGCGCGCATCCCCCAGAACTTGGCCGATGTCTCCGACCAGCAACCCACCATCCTGATCGCCCCGGCCCATCGCCTCACCGCGCAGATTGCCCACCGCGCGCTCACCGTCAACCTGCCCGAACGCACCGCCTGCCGTACGCTCCAAGCCTTGCGGCTGGATTTCGCGGCCATTCACCCGTCCGTCCTGGCCGCCCTCTGCACCATCGTCAGCCGAGCCCTGCGCGGTCTCAGCGAATCCACCCAATCCACCTATCCCCGCCTGGCCGAAGCCTCCGCCTGGGTAGCGGCCGGGGCAGCAACCGCTACTGCTGTGGCTCGCTATCCGGACCCGCCACCACCACCCCCGGCTTCTCCAGATACGGTATCCCCCGCGCCATCCAATCCGGTTTCGCCGCATCCCGCAAATAGTAATCGAAATATTGCTGCAGCCGCACCGTATAATCCTTCTGATTCGGACGCCGCCGCAACCCGTGAGGCTCACCATTGTACGTAAACAGGTACACCTCCTTGCCCAGCCGCCGCAGCCCCAGATAGAACTCAATGCCCTGATACCACGGCACCGCGTCGTCGGCGTCGTTATGGATCATCATCACCGGAGTCTTCACCCGGTCCGCCATGAATATCGGGGAATTCTCGATATACCGCATCGGATATTCCCACAAAGTCCCGCCGATCCGGCTCTGCGTCCGCTCATACTGGAACTGCCGTGGGATCCCCGGTCCCCACCGGATCCCGTCATACGCGGAAATCATATTCGCCACCGGAGCCCCGGCCGCCACCGCCTTAAACCGGTTCGTTTGCGTAATCATGTACGCAATCTGGTATCCGCCCCAGCTATGGCCCTGGATGCCGATCGCGTTTTCATTCACGAAACCCTGATCCACCACGGCCTGCACCGCCGGCAGTACGCAGTTCAAAGCGCTCTGCCCCGGATACCCGATCTTGTACGCAATATCTGGCTCCAGAATCAGATAGCCATTGCTCACATAGTAAGCAACGTTGATGCTGTGCGAAGGCCGCGGCTCCACGTATGTGTGCAGCCCCTGGGTCAGCCGCTCATAGATATAAACCAGCAGCGGATACTTCTTCTTGGGATCGAAATTCTCCGGTTTATACAGAATGCCGCTCAGTTTCGCGCCGTCCGTATTTTTGTAATGCACCAGCTCCGCGCTGCCCCACAGAATATCCTTCTGCTGCGGGTTCGAATCGGTGATTTTCTTCAAGCTCGCGAACGATCCATCCGTCACGTACAAATCCGGAGCATCCTTGAACGAGGACACCGGCAGCACCAGCACATCCGCATTCTTCGCCTTGATGGGATTCGCCAGATTCTTCGCCGCCATCGTCAACTTCCGCGGAGCCCCATTACCAACCAGACTCACCCGATAGAATCCCGAATCGCGCGTATCTTCGTGCTCCGCCCGCAGCAACAGCGGCTTCGCCGGATCAATGCCCTTATCGTCGGGATCCGCATCCAGCCGCACATACCGCAGCATCAACCGGTCCCGCCGGCCCACACCCTGCGTCACATTCTTCGCCCAAGCCCCGTCCGCGGCCATCTGCCACACATCGAAGTGGTCGTAAAGCAGCACCGTCTTGCCGTCCTTGGTCCAACCGCCCAACCCGTACGCTTGCGGCGAACCCGGGCTGTCGTGCTCCTCGCTCCAGAACTTCACCGTCGCCTTGGCCGTCAGATTCGTCAACTTCCCATCCGGCACCGACACGGTATTCCAATCCTTGCCATCAAAGAAGATCGCGTACTTTCCATCTGGCGACCACGTCGTGCGCCCACGATGTTTCTTCGCCACCAGCTTACGCTCGCCAGTCAGGTTATCGATCACATACGAATCCGCATACCGCTCGTCGTATTCCCACAACGGCCTGTACTCGCGGTCATCCCCGCCCATCGAATATCGCCCCTCGCCGCTCGTGCTCAACTCCGCCATCGCCGCATCGGCCAGCGGAACCAGCTTCTTGTCCGCCACATGATAAACCGCCCGATACGTCCGGTTCCGCTCCATCGTGGCCTGAACTTTCTGCATGGGCTGAATATGCTCATCCTTCCAATGCCACAGGTCCACCGAAGCCCGGTCCTCCGCTGGAGTCTCGTCCTTCACAGCCGCCTTCGCCTTGGCCGCATATCCGAAGAACACGCGCTGCCCGTCTTTCGAAAACGTCACCGCTCCCTTATCGCTCACCACCAAATCGGCCCCCGGCATGGAAACCGCCACCGCATCACCCGAGCCGTCCCGTTGCCACAAATACAGCTTGCCCGCGCCCGCAAATGCCAGTTCCTTCTGCGCTTCATCCCAAGTCAGCTTGGCGTACTTGGCCTTCGCGCTCAGCACCGCCTTCGGAGCATCTTCCTTGCCCACCGCCACCGCATAAACCCCGGCCGCATCGGCGAAGGCCAGCACCTGCGCGTCTTTCGTCAATGCATACTCCACCGCACCGGGAAACCGCCGCTCCGCCCCGCTCACCACATTGCGCAATACCAAGTCCCCGCCGCCCTCATGCAAGTACGCCACGAACCCGTCGCCCTTGGCCGGAACCTGGAAACTCTTCACCTTCGCCATCCGGGCCACCTTGCCGCTGGCCAGATCCATCACGCAAAGATCGTTCTTAGGCGCATCCGCTGGCTTCGTTTTTTTCCTTTTGGCTTCGTCCACCGCGGCCCTCGAAGGGAACCCCGAAAACACCACCGTCTTGCTATCCCGCAAGAACGCCAACTGAATCCCCCGCACCGGAGCCGGACCCTCCTCACTCGCAGCCGGGTTCGGCGGCGGAGGCGGCGGCAACTGTCCAATCGTTTCCCGGAACTCCTTCCCGGTCGCCAGATTCCGCACCACCAACTGCCCGTCTCCCTCCTGCGGGAACAGCGCATAGGCCAGGAATCTCCCGTCATCCGAGAGCTTCTGATTCTGGATGTGCCGCCATCCGTCATAATCGGCATGCGTAAGGGGCCGCTTCTCTGCCGAAACCACCAGCGAGAAGCAAAACAGCGCGAGAACAAAGCGTTTCATGGGCGTAAAGTTTTACCCTCAAGTCTACGATATTGTAGAAAGCTCATGAAGATTCCCAAGCTCCGCTGGGTCATCGCCGCCCTGCTCTGCCTCGCCACAGCCATCAATTACCTGGACCGCCAAGCCCTCGGCATCGTCTCCGTCGATATCCGGCAGGAGTTCCACCTCACCGAAGCCGATTATTCCTACATCCTGACCTTCTTCTTCCTCGCCTACGCCATCATGTACGCAGGCTCCGGCTACATCCTCGACAAACTCGGCACCCGCCGCGGCTTCGCAATCTTCATCTTCTTCTGGTCCATCGCCCAGATGCTGCACGGCTTCGCCCGCGGAGCCTGGTCGTTAGCCGGCTGCCGCTTCCTGCTCGGGCTCAGCGAACCCGGAGCCTGGCCCGCCGCCGCCAAAGCCATCAACGAATGGTTCCCCGCCAACCAGCGCGCCCTGGCCATGGGCATCTTCAACGCCGGTTCGTCCATCGGCTCCGCCATCTCCCCCGGGGTCATCGCCTGGCTCACCATCCAATACGGATGGCGCTCATCCTTCGTCATCACCGGAGCCGTTGGCTTCGTTTGGTTGGCTTTCTGGCTGCTTATCTATGATCCGCCGCATAAGAACCGCTGGCTCAGCGAGCGCGAATACGCCGCCCTGAAACCGCACCTGCCCGACCCGGAGCAAGCTAAGCCCGCCACCGGAATCAACACACCCAAGTGGTGGGAACTGGTGGCCACGCGTCCCTGCTGGACGTTGATATTGATACGCTTCTTCACTGACCCGGTCATCTATTTCGTGATCTTCTGGCTGCCCGAATACCTGCGCAAGGAGCGCCACTTCGACCTCGCCATGGTCGGCCGCTACTCCTGGGTGCCCTTCCTGTTTGGCGGCATCGGCTACGTCACTGGAGGCTGGCTTTCCGGCTTCCTCATCAACCGCGGCTGGCCCATCCCCAAAGCCCGCAAGTTCGTCATGGGCCTGGGCGCGTCCATCATGCCCATCGCCATGGCCGCTCCGTTCGTCCCCACGGCAGCGCTGGCCATCGGAGCCACGTGCTTTATCACCCTTGGCCACGGCCTCTGGGTCGCCAACCTGCAAACCATCCCGACCGACATCTACCGCGGACCTGAAATCGGAACCGTCAGCGGCTTCTCGGGATCTGGAGGAGCCATCGGAGGCATGATCGCCCAACTCGGCACCGGCTATCTTGTGATGAATTATTCCTACGCCCCGGTCTTCCTGCTAGCCGGACTGATGCACCCACTCTCGGCTATACTCACCTACTGGCTGCTGCCCGACCGCTTCTTCACGCGGAAAGAGTTGGTATGACGAACATCTTCATCTCCCGAGCCGGAGAAGATCGCGAGATCGCCAAGTGGATCAAAACCATACTTGCCACTGCAATCGTCCAGGACTACGACTTCCATCCTGGCCACAACTTCGCCCGGCAGATCAGCCAGGCGCTCGACCAAGCCAACCACGTCATCCCCATCTTCTCGCCTCATTACTTCGCCAAACCCTACTGCCTGATGGAACTCTACGCGGCCATCGTGGACGACCCCATCGGCGAAAAGCGCCTCGTGATCCCCATCCGCACCCACGAATGCGAAGTGCCCCGTCTCTTCAAGCCCCTCGTCTATATCGACTTCGTCAACAAGGACGAACCCACCCGCCGCCAACTCCTCCTGGATGCCTTAGGCACGCGCACGGCGCCCGCAACTAAGACCACCTACCGCGCCTACATCGGCCAGCTACCCACCGTCCACCCCACCTTGATCGGCCGCACCGCCGAACTGGCCTTCCTCGACCTTGCCTGGTTGGACCCCGAAACCAACTTCGTCCAGATCATCGCCCCCGGAGGTACCGGCAAAACCGCCCTGATGACTACATGGTTCCACCGCTACGTCGATCGAGTCACCATCTACGGCTGGTCGTTTTACAGCCAAGGCACGTCCGAAGACCGCCAGACTTCCTCGGACGCTTTCTTCAATGACATCCTCCGCCGCTTCAAGATTCCAGTCCGCGAAGGCGCGTCCATCTTCGAGAAGGTGGACCTCCTCACCGACCACCTGAACAGTGAGAAGGTGCTGCTCATCCTGGATGGAATCGAGCCCTTGCAAGACGCCGACGGCGGACTCCGCGACGTCCCGTTAAAGACGCTGCTCAAGGAACTGGCCACGCGCAATGAGGGGATGGTTCTCTGCACGACGCGCATCCGAATCACGGACCTTCCCGACGATGAACCCTGCACCCGCTCGCTCGATTTGGACAACCTCGATCCCCTCCATGGAGCGGAGTATCTCGCCCACCTCGGAGTGAAAGGAACGGTGGAAGAACTCTGCGAGGCTTCGGCGGACTTCAGCAACCTCGCGCAGGCGCTCACGCTGCTCGGAACGTATCTGGTGGATTTCTGCGAGGCTGACGTCCGCCGACGCGTCGAGATCCGCGAGCCCTTGCCCGGCGCGGACCGGATGATTGCCGCGTACGCCCGCATGTACGCGGGCAGGCCCGAGTTGGCGGTGCTGCAAGCGCTGGGATACTTCGACCGTCCCGCTGAACCCGAAGCGCTCAAACTAGTGCTGCCCGACATGAAGGGTCGTGAATACCAAGCCGCTCTCAACAGTCTGTACAAAGCGCGTCTGATCCTGACGCGGAGTACGAAAGAGCCGATCGATTGCCACCCGTTGATTCGCGAGTACTTCGGCCCGACATCAACGGCCGAGGGCCACTCCAAACTCTATGAACACTACTGCAACCAGGCTCCCCATCAACCCGACACCCTCGAGAAGATGACGCCCCTGTTTTATGCCGTTCACCACGGCTGTAAGGCCGGCCGACATCAGCAGGCGCTCAACGAGGTCTACCACAGCCGCATCCTAAGGGGGAGTGAGGCTTACCTTGTCAAGAAGCTCGGGGCCTTCGGAACCAATCTCTCCCTCATCGCAAACTTCTTTCAATTCCCGTGGACCCAAGCCATCCCGACACTCGGTCCCGCTAATCGGAGCTGGGTCCTAGGCACTGCCGCGTTCACCCTACGTGCGCTAGGCCGTCTTGATGATGCCGTCAAACCGATGCGCGCCGGTGCGCAAGAGCGCATTGAGCAGGAGGCATGGAAGAACGCTGCCAACGGATACGGGAACTTGAGTGAGCTCCTCCTCACGATCGGTAACGTAGACGACGCGATCGCCGCCGCTCGAAAGTCGGTGGAACTCGCCGATCGCAGCGGCGACGCCCGCCAGCGAATGGGCACCAGGACGACGTTGGCCGATGCCCTTCATCAATCCGGCAACCTTGATGAATCTGAGCGCCTGTTCGAGGAAGCCAAGCCTCTCCAAGCAGAGCGGCAACCCGCGTATCCAATCCTTTATTCGCTATGGGGATACCGATACTGCGATCTCTTGCTCGCGCAAGGCAAGGCGAGTCAAGTCATGAGCCGAGCAGCCACGACCCTGGGCTGGGCCCGGCAGTATTTGGGGCTCCTCGACGTCGGACTCGACCACCTTTCCCTCGGCCGAGCTTACGCGCGCGGCTCGCCCGACTCCGCCACCCACCTGAACCAAGCCGTCGAATACCTCCGCCGCGCGGGCCATCTCGACCACCTCCCCCGCGCCCTGCTCGCCCGAGCCACACCCCGCGACCTCGCCGAAGTCTACACCATCGCCACCCGCTGCGGCATGCGCCTCCACCTCACCGACTACCACCTCGCCATGGCCCGCATCCACAAATCCCGTGAGCATCTCGAAAAAGCCGCCGCCCTCATCGCCGAAACCGGCTATCACCGCCGCGACCCGGAACTCGAAACACTGAAAACCCTCTGTTAACATAGACCGGTTCACCCGCCGCCGGCTGGGTGCGCACGATGTAATCAACCGCCGCGGGGATCGGCATATCGGGCCGGTACTTCAGCTCATTACACTCCCGCCACCGCGCCCACCACTCATCCGCCAGGGACTTGTAATAGTTCACCTGCCCGCCGGCCTTCCAGTCCACATAGACCGACCGCAAAGCCCGGGCCCGAAATATCCCCGGCTGCAATCCACGCCCCACGTCCGGGAATAGGAACATCGCATCCTTGGCCGTATGCTCCCGCGCGAACGCCGCCAATTGATCTAACTCCACCGTCTCTAGAAACGGGTGCTGAACCGGAATCACAAAGTAGGCCGCCACCACCACCGCCACGCGCACCGGCAGCCACCGAATCTGTAAACCCAACGCCAACCCGACCGGCAACCACAAAGACCCCTGCGTGGGAATCCAAAACGCCAACGTAAACCAGGCGGCCGACTCCGCCCAATGCCCCGCCCGCCACCCGGCCGCAGCCGCCAGAATCAGCGCCATGGCCGTAACAAACAGCAGTGCCCGGGCCGGCTGAACTTGCGACATCAGCCCCCACCGTAGCCGCTCCAGCAACAGGTATGAAGCCGGCACGCTCAGCAACCCAATCACCGGCAGCCCGATCAGAAACACCCGCCCAGCCTGGGGCCGCAACCGCCAGATGGCCACCACCGACGCCGCCCAGAATAATCCGTACTGCCAGGCTAACGTGCCAGCCCACCGCGAGACCCAGTTGTAAGGAGCCCGCAGACGCTGCAACTGCTCCAGCCCCGGATCGTTCTGGAAAAAGAAATGCTGCCGCTCCACCACGCCCGGCTGCCACGCCGCCGCCACCGCCACCACGCCAGCCGCAACTGCCAGCGGAATCAGCGCCCGCCACTGCCGCCGCCACAGCACCAACGGAAGAAAGCAAAGCCAAAAAGGAATGGTAGTGGGCGCATGATACACAAACGCCACCGCACCGGCCGCCGATGCTAGCACCGGCCACCCACGAGCCGCCAGCCCGATCGCCAGAAACACCAGCCCTACCGCGAACCCACGCGGGACCGGCTCAAATTCCAGCAACAGCACCGCCGGCCCGTTGATGGTAGCCCCCAACCCCGCGATCGCCGCCACCCCCACAGCCATGGGGACCGACAACCCAATCGCCGTCGCAAGCAGATAAATTCCCGCCGCCTGCGCCGTCCGGAACAGCAACTGCTGAGCTATCAGAGACGCTTCAAACGGAACGCCAAACCAGCGCCGTATTCCCAGCGCCACCTCATCATAAATGGTGTAAGACAAATGTGGCTTGGTGGCCACCAGGTCTCCAGGGTAAGAAGACGGATCCCAGATATGCTCCATCATGGGAGCATAAATCTGGGTGTCGGAATGCAGGTAGGTGTGGCCCGGAAAGCCAAAGAATCCAAGCAGCGCGATGGCCGCAAGGGAACTACTGAGCGGGAGTCTTATCGATCTGCTGTTTGGTCCAAACACGATTCGGATTCAGCTCAAGCGACTTGGCCAAGGCCTTGTGCGCCTCGGCTGGCTTGTTATCCTTTCGAAGAGCGATCCCCAACCAAAGATAGGCTTCGTGCGATTTCGGATTCAGATCAATGGCCTTCTGGAAATCCTTAATCGCCAGCTCCATCCCGCCGCCCAGCGCGGCCGGCAGATAATAGTTCCCTACCCCGTGGCTCACATACGCTTCAGACGATTTCGGTTCCAACTCAATGGCTTTGTTGACCTCATTCAACGCGCACTTGCCGTACTTAAAACCGGCCAGGCCGTTGCTGGAAATCATCTGGCCGCAGAGCGTACCCAGAATGCGGTGAAACTCGGAAGAGTTGCCGTTCAACCCCACGGCCTTCTCAGCGGCTTTGATCCCGGCCTCGGCCAGTTCCTTGCCCTTCGGTTTATCGCGCACCTCGATGGCCACCTCGGCCGCATAGGAAAGAGCCAAAGCTAAGCGATACTGCGAGTTAGGATCAGCCGGTTGCTTTTCGGCGGCGGCTCGATATTCAGTCACAATCTGATCGAGCTTCGCCTTATCTTGACGGTCACGGGCGTTGGCAAGGTCGGGATTTCCCCCGGCCACGGAAGCGACGGCAAACAGTAAAAGCAGGGAGTGCATGCATCTTTTAGTTTATAGTGCCGAAATCTTGCGATTCACTGTCAGGAAATATATGCCTAGCATGGCTAAAAGGATTCCGTTGCATGCCAGGACATTGGGGACGCTAAACTGTTTGGCCAGGGAACCGATGAACAGGCTCCCGAACGGCATGCCGCCGCGGAATGCCACATTGTAAACGCTCATCACCCGCCCGCGCATTTCATCCGTTGTAATGGCCTGCACCAGCGAACTGATCATGGCGAAAACAGAAATCAGCGCTCCACCCGCGATGAAAACCAAGGCCACGCTCAAGACTAAATTGCGCGAGAGCGCGAACCCGGTGATTACCAAACCCAGCACCACCAGCATGATCAGCGCGAATCGCCCTTGCCGTTTCATCCTGCCCAGCCAGGCCACCACCAGCGCGCCCACCACGGACCCCAAGCCCGACCCGCCCAAGAGCAGCGTAAACGTCCGCGGATCGCCATGCAATACATCTTTGGCGAACACCGGCAGAAACACAATCAGGGGGATGGCCAACATGGTCATGCAGAACGCCAGCACGATCAGCGACTCCATGGCGGGCTGCTGGCGTACAAAGCTGATGCCCTGCTTCATACTGGTGAGCAACGATTCGCCGGTCTTCTTGGGCATGAAGCGGGTCTTCACGATCAGCAGCGAAGCGATCACCGCCAGGAACGAGAGGCTGTTCAATCCGAAGCACCACGCCGCTCCGTAGGCTGCCAGCGCGAACCCGCCCAGCACAGGCCCGATCACGCGCGCCAGGTTGAACTGGATGGAATTCAGCGCAATGGCGTTAGGCAGATCTTCCGGCTTCACCAAGGTTGGAATCAGCGCTGAATAGGCGGGCCCTCCGAACGATTGCGCCGTGCCCACCACGAACGACAGGGCCAGAATGTGCCAGACCTGGACCATGTGAAAGGCAAAGAGAACCGTCAGGACGGCGGCGCAACTCATTTGGACCACTTGCGAACCCAGCAGCAGATTGCGCCGTTCCACACGGTCCGCAACGGCTCCGCCAATCAACGAAAACAAGAAGATAGGAATCTCGCCCAGGAACGAATCCAGCCCCAGCATGAAGGCCGATTTCGACAGCTCAAAAACCAGCCAACTCTGCGCCAGCTTCTGCATCCACGTGCCGATGCTGGAGGTACACGCGCCAAACCACATGATGCGGAAGTCGCGGTACTCAAAAGCTTTGAAGACGCGATTTAACAAACAGACGTCCCGATCACGGCAGCGGTTTTTCCCGCGAGATCAGGTGGAGAATGTTGCCGTCCCCATCGGCGAAGAAGACCAGCCGGTTGCCCTGATTATTGAAGGGCTCACCCAGGAAGTGGGCTCCCTTGGCTTTCAATATTTCGTGGCCCGCATCGAAATCCTGAACTTTGATGGCCAGATGGCGGATGCCCGGATCCTTCATCTGATTCGAGGAGCGCTCGCCTTCGGAGGGAATAATCTCCAGCATGGAGCCGTCTTGGGACTTCACGAAATAATTCCCGGAGTATTCAAAGTTGATCACAAACCCGAGGAATTCCACGTACCAATCAGCCAACTGCTTCGGGTTCGGGGAAGCGATGGCGGTGTGCTCCAGGCCAGTAAACATCATAGGTTTAATTAGCGATTGTAGCGCACCCTATCATGGTTAAATGTCCACCGGCTTTCACAACCTGTCCAGACCGCAATTGATCGGAACCTTGACAGGGTTGCTGCTGGCGCTGGCCCTGGCCGCGCTGGATCAGACGATCGTGGGCACGGCCATGCCGCGCATTATTGCGCAGCTCAACGGGTTCGACCGCTATCCCTGGGTGACCACCGCGTACCTGCTGACGTCCACGATCTGTGTCCCGATCTTCGCCAAGCTCTCCGACATCTACGGGCGGAAATGGTTTTTCCTGGCCGGTACCGTTCTGTTTGTTATCGCCTCAATGCTGTGCGGCGCCGCCAACGACATGACCCAGTTGATTGTCTACCGGGGCTTGCAGGGCGTAGGCGCGGGCATAATCACCGGCCTGTTGTTCACCATTCTGGGAGACATCTTCGCGCCAGCCGAACGGGCGCGTTATCAAGGCTTATTCGCGGCGGTTTGGGGCATGGCTTCCATCTTCGGGCCTACGCTGGGCGGGTGGATCACCGATCAGTATTCCTGGCGCTGGACTTTTTACGTGAACCTGCCCGTGGGCCTGCTGGCGGCCGCGGCGATCCTGTTCGAGTTTCCCTATTTCAAGCCCGCCGGAGTGAAGCGGCAGATCGATTGGTGGGGAGTGGTGACGCTGATCGGGTGCCTGGTTCCGTTCATGCTGGCGCTGACCTGGGCGACGAATTACGGCTGGGGATCGCAGCGCGTAGTGGGCCTGATGACGCTGGCCGCGCTGATGCTGGCCGCGTTCCTGTATGCGGAGAGCAAGGCGTCTGAGCCTTTGGTACCGCTCTGGCTGTTTCGCGATCCGGTGATTGCGGTATCGTCACTGGCGATCTTTGCGCTGGGCGTGGGCATGCTGGGCGTGATCCTCTACGTTCCTTTGTTCATGCAAGGAGTGCTGGGCGTCTCGGCCATGCATTCCGGATCGCTACTGACGCCGCTGTTGATTGGGGCCGTGGTGAGCAGCGTCGCAGCGGGGCAGATCATGAGCCGTACGGGGCGCTACCGCAACATGGCGATCGCGGGCGCGGTGGTGGCTTCCATTGGCATGTTTCTGCTGGCGGCCATGGATGGCAGCACGACGGAGGCGGAGGTGGTGCGCAACATGATCATCGCCGGGTTGGGCATGGGAGTAATGCAGCCGGTTTATACATTGGCAGTGCAGAACGTGGCCCCACCGGCGCATCTGGGTGCGGCTACGGCGTCCACGCAATTCTTCCGGTCGATTGGCAGTACGGTGGGGGTGGCGCTGTTTGGATCCGTGCTGCTGACGAAATACCATACGGATTTTGACCGGCACATTCCACCGGGCACCCCGGCGCGGGCGCTGGTTCCGTTCGCGAACCCGCTGCAATTGGTGGAGATCCGGCCCCAGCTGGAAGCCGGATTCGGCAAGTATCCAGGCGGCATGGAACTGCTGCATAAGCTGCTGGGCAACGTTCACGATGCGTTGATTGTGGGGCTGCATTCCATCTTCCTGATGGGCGCGCTGCTGATGACGGCGGGGGTAATCGTGAACCTGTTTCTGAAGGAACTGCCAT
>JBBQUE010000007.1:0-17101 GCA_038212805.1 Bryobacterales bacterium
GTTGGGCAAGTCAGCGGGACCTGGCTACTTGCGCCGCCCGCGTCGGATGGGCCGGGCATCCTGATCCATAATGGTGGCGCAGATGGAGCAGGCGATGAAAGTGGCGGTGGATCACGGCGGCGAAATTGTGGATCCGGTGGGTAAGCATTTGCCGGAGATCATGGCGAAGTTTCGCGATCCGGGCGGCAACATATTTGGTTTGTATCAGGATCATACTTTATGAAAATTGACTCAAAGCGTGTAATCGACGAGCTGAAGGAATTGCGCGCGCTGACGGGCGATGAGCACGGGGCGCAGCGGGTGGCTTGGACCGACACTTGGCTGAAAGCGCGCGCGTGGTTCGGCGGGAAGCTGGCGGGCTTGCCGGTGGAGGACCACTACGACGCCGCCGGGAACCGGTGGATTACGCTGGCGGGGGAATCGCCCAAAGCGCTGCTGCTGGGTGGACATTTAGACTCGGTTCCAAATGGCGGATGGCTGGATGGCTGCCTGGATGTGATGGCGGGTTTCGAAGTTCTGCGGGGCTTCGCGGCGAAGTATGGCGGGCGTCCGCCGCTGACGATCCGGGTGGTGGATTGGGCGGATGAAGAAGGGGCCCGGTTTGGCAGGAGTTTGCTGGGATCGTCGGCGTTCGCGGGTACGCATTCGATTGCGGCGGATCGGGGGAAGTTGGACGCAGCTGGCATCCGAATGGAGGATGCGCTGCGTCGGTGCGGCGTGGAGATGGACCGGTTTCCAGAGGCGGAACGGGAGCAGAAGAACGCGGCGGCTTATCTGGAATTGCATATTGAGCAGGGGCCGGTGCTGGAAGGGATGGGATTGCCCCTGGGCGTGGTGCTGGGAACCAAGGGCGTGGAGCGGCACAAGGTGACGTTTTACGGGCAGGAGGCGCATTCGGGATCCACTCCGATGGGGGTGAGGCGGGATGCGCTGGCGGCGGCGGCGAAACTGGCGCTGGAGATCCGCGGAATTGCGGGGAAGCATCCGGATGCGGTTTGCACCATGGGGAGCGTGAAGACGTTTCCGGGGATTGTGACGGCTGTGGTGGGGCGGTGCGAGACTACGCTGGATCAGCGGGATCTGGACGCCGGGGTATTGGCGGAGATGTTCGCGGCGGCGCGGGCTGCGAGTGAGCGCTTCGCGGCGGAAGAGCGTTGCACGGTGGAATGGGAGCGCATCTGGAATATTGAGCCGGTGCCTTTTCATCCGGAGTTGATCCGGCTGTGCGACGCGGCAATTCGGGAGACGGCGGGGGTGGTGCATCAGTTGCCGTCGGGGCCGCTGCACGATGCGGCGGAGGTGGCGCGCTGCGGGATTCCGGCCGTGATGTTGTTTGTGCAGTCGCTGGGGGGGATTAGCCACAACAAGGTGGAGGATACGAAGGAGGAGCATCTGGCGTTGGCGGTGCTAACTTTGGCGGATTTAGCTGACCGAACGGCGGCTTGGATTTTGGAGTGAGACACGATTTCCCGGAACTACTTCCAGCCGGGAATCGTAACTGCTAGAGACCGAATCTTTGGTGAAGGACGTGGCTATTGGACTTGAAGAGATGGCCTTTCCTGCTTGTGCTGGTTATGTTGGCGCTGGTTAGCCGGCCGCTGTATTCGCAATCGAACGCGAAGTCCGGGACTCTGTTTGAGACGATTGCTTCCTTGGATTCGCAGCTCTTTGCAGCATATAACCGGTGCGACTTGAAGGTGCTTGGTGCGATGGTGTCGGATGACCTGGAGTTTTATCACGACCAGACTGGATTATCGGTGGGTAGAGATCTATTCCTTACGGCTATCAAGCAGAACGTCTGTGGCAAGGTAGAGCGGATGCTTGTGCCGGGTTCCCTGGAGGTATACCCGCTGAAGGGATACGGCGCGGTGGAGATGGGCGTTCATCGCTTTCACCATCCCAACCACCCGGAGGACGCGGCGGGCGAGGCCAAGTTCGTAACGCTTTGGCAGAACGAAAATGGCGTATGGAAAGTCAGGCGGGTGATCAGCTACAATCACGAATCGCTGACGAAGTAAGATCCTGGTGGATCGAAGGCTTTGCGAAGAATGCCCGCGGGAGCGCTGGCATCCGGTAAAAATGTAGCTCTGGAGAATCCGGCAGACCTGCCATTGCATTCCGGGTCCGGTTCCGCGTATACTGCAAGTTCATGCGGACCATGCGTTGCAACTCGTTTAGCTATTGGTTTTGGTATCGTACCTGAACCCTAACGAGTGTTGGCCCGACGAACGACCTTAGAAACCGGCCCACTCGAAAGAGTGGGCCGGTTTTTTGTTTTAGTAACAGAAACGGAGAAAGAAATGATCATCTCGATGAAACTGCATTCAAGCCCGACGGAGATTGACGAAGTGTGTGCGCGAATCCGGGACTTCAATTATAAGATTCACGCCATTGAAGGGGAAGAGCGTGTCGTGATCGGGGTGGTCGGAGTGGGCGACGTCACGGCCTGTCTGGAGTCGGTGGAAGCGATGCCTCAAGTGGAAAAGGCGGTGCGGATTTCGGCCCCTTATAAGTTCGTCAGCCGCGAATTCCGGACTGACCGTACAGTCATCCGTTTGCACAACTGCGAGATTGGCGGCGACGAGCTCATCATCATGGCTGGTCCCTGCTCCGTGGAAAGTGAAAAGCAGATCATGACCGCCGCCGAGGGCGTGGCGCGGGCCGGCGCGAAGATGCTGCGCGGCGGGGCTTTCAAACCCCGTACTTCCCCCTATGATTTCCAGGGCCTGGAAAAGGAAGGCCTGAAGCTACTGGCCAAGGCACGCGAGGCCACGGGCCTGGGAATCGTCACCGAAGTGATGAGCGACCGCGATGTGGATCTGGTGGCCGAGTATGCCGACGTTCTGCAGATCGGCGCGCGCAACATGCAGAATTTCGCGCTGCTCAAGACGCTGGGCAAGGTTTCGCGTCCTATTTTGCTGAAGCGGGGGATGAGCTCAACGCTCAAGGAATTGCTGATGTCGGCCGAATACATTGTGGCCCATGGGAACCCGAACGTCATCCTGTGCGAGCGCGGCATCCGTACTTACGAAACCTACACCCGCAACACCTGCGACATCGCCGCCATCCCGGCGCTGCACGAATTAACCCACTTGCCGGTGATGCTTGACCCCAGCCACGCCACGGGCAAACGCAGCCTGGTTCCGGCGCTGACCCGCGCGGGGGTAGCGATCGGCGCGGACGGCATTATCGTGGAAGTACACCCGCAGCCGGAGAAGGCCGTGAGCGACGGCGCGCAATCGCTGGACGTTGCCCAGTTCCAGGCCATGATGAAAGACTTAAAGCCTTACATTGCGCTGTGGAAGGAAGCCCGTTTGGCCCACGCGTTGGCCACAGTTTAAGATTGGTATCGTGACCCTACCTTTTCACGGGCGGCGCGCCTGGGCCGCCCTCTCGCTCGCCAGTTTGATTGTGGCAGGCGCCGTGGCTTACAAATTTGTCTTCAGCGGGCCGAAGACTCCCGCCGAGCTGGCTTCCTACCTTCCGAACAAGGAAGGAGCGTTGATCTACCTGGATGTCGACGCCATGCGGAAGTCGGGGATTCTGGATCTGCTGGCCGGATCGAAAGCCGTAGAAGAACCGGACTACAAGGATTTTGTGGCTCGGACCGGCTTCGATTATAAGCATGACCTGGACGCCATCGCGATGACCATGCGCGGCGGGCAGGCATTCTTCAGTGTGCGGGGCAGATTTGCGTGGGACAAGCTGAGCGCGTATGCCGCGAAGCAAGGCGGGGCTTGCCGGAACGCCTATTGCGTCCTCGATGGCAGCCAGCCGCGCCGGCGGATTTCATTCAACCGGCTGCGCAGCGACTTGATGGCGTTGGCGGTGAGCGATGACGACATGGCCGCGTACCAGATCACCCGGGCGGCCAGCAAAGTGAGTCCGTTCACGCCCGATGCGCCGGTTTGGATGATGGTGCCGCCCGCAGTCTTCAAGGAGAATACCAGCTTGCCTGCCGGGCTCCGCTCCTTCACGCTGCCGCTTGAGAGCGCCGAGCGCACCATCTTTTCGGTGTCCCAAGATGGCGGCCGGCTCAAGGTTTCCATCAACGTGACCTGCCAGAACGTAGACGCTGCTTCGGCTTTGCTGGTACAACTGGAATCCACCACAAATACGTTGCGGAAACTGCTGTCGCGCGAGCATCAGCAGCCCAATCCTGGCGATCTGACCGGCGTACTGGTGGCCGGTTCATTCCGGCGCGACGACCGGCGGGTGCTGGGCGAATGGCCCATTGACCGCGCTTTCGTCGATGCGCTGGCGGGAGGATCCCATTAGCTCCGGCGGGGTGCTGTGCTGCGGTAGCGTAGTGGCCGATGTCCTGGTCCGGCCTGTCTCCGAACCGGGCTGGGGCAAAACCACGTGGGTGGAATCCATCGAAATCAGTTTGGGCGGCAACGGGGCGAACACCTCGTACACCATCGCTCGATTAGGCACGCATGCCCGGTTGCTGAGCGCCGTGGGGACGGACGATTTCGGGACGAAGGTCCTGGCGAGGTTAGACAAAGCGGGCGTGGATACCTGGTTAGTGGAGCGTTTCAAAGACCTGCCCACCGCCACTTCCGTAGTGCTGGTGCATCCCGATGGCCGGCGCGCATTGCTCCACCAACCGGGCGCCAGCCGTCAAGCCTGTCGGCGTGGGTTCAACCTGACCCGCAGCCTGATCGCCGGTTATCCAGCGCTCCACCTGGCGAATATTTTCGGGATGCCGGGCTTTCAACCGCATGCTTCCGCCGTGCTGAAACAAGCGCGCGAGCAGGGGCTGTCCACCTCCATGGATGCGGCTTGGGATCCACAAGGGCTTTGGATGCAAACCCTGGGCCCCTGCTTGCCCCATACCGGCCTGTTATTCGTGAACGAAGATGAGGCCCGCCACTTAACCGGGACCTCGGAACCGGAGCGGGCGGCGGCCATTCTAATGGATCACGGGGCCACGCGGGTGGTGGTGAAACTGGGAGCGTGTGGGTGCCTGGTGGCCGGACCCGATGGATGTTTCCGGTCGCCCGCGTTCGCGGTACAGGCCGTGGACACTACCGGCGCGGGCGACTGCTTCGCCGGAGGATTCCTGGCGGCCCTGCAGCGGGGATGGGATTATGAAGCCGCGGCCCGCTTTGCCAACGCCGTGGGCGCCCTCAGCGCAGCCAGCCTGGGCGCGGTCACCGGCATTCGGACGTTTGCAGAAACCGTGCAATGGATGGAGGCCCAATGAAGATCGAAAGTATTCACCATGTCAGCTTGACGGTCCGGGATCTGGAGCGGTCGCGGAGATTCTACAGCGAAATTTTGGGCCTGCGCGAAATCGAGCGGCCCAACTTTCCGTTTCCCGGCGCTTGGTTTGAGGTGCCCGGCGGCCAGCACCTGCATCTGATTATCCATACCCATGCCACCTTCCGCCCTACCTTGACCATCGATAACCGCGATAACCATTTCGCGGTGCGCGTGCCCAGTTACGAACAGGCCGTGGAGTTTCTGGCCTCGAAAGGCTATCGCGAAGACGCCCCCGATGGTGATCCGCGCGGAATGCGGACCAACCCTCACGCCACCGCCGGATTCCCGCAGATCTACATTGTGGATCCCGACGGGCACGTAATTGAAATTAACGCCACCGCGTTGAAACCAACATTAGAATAAGAAGTGGTATCTGACCGGTCGCTGCATCCAGCCCTGGCCCGCTGGTTTGAGAGCAGGTTCCCCGGCTTCACCGAAATCCAGCGCAAGGCCCTGCGGCACACCCTGGCAGGAAAGAACACCCTGATTCTGGCGCCCACGGGCACTGGCAAAACCTTGGCTTCGTTTTTGTCGGTGCTCTCAGGCCTGGCCAAGCGCGCCGAATCCGGCCCCCTTCCCAACGCGGTGTGCGCCCTGTATGTTTCTCCACTGAAGGCCCTGGGGCGCGATATGCGGCGCAATCTGGAAGGCCCGCTCGCGGTGATCCCGAATCTCCGCATGGATGTGCGGACGGGTGACACCGGCCTGGCGGAACGCGCACAGCAGTCCCGGCGGCGGCCTCACTTGCTGATCACCACCCCCGAAAGCCTGACTTCACTGCTCTCGCAAAGCGGTTGGAAAGACGGCGGGTTCGACATCCGGACCGTGATCGTGGATGAGATCCATTCCTTCGCGGAAGGCAAGCGCGGCGCGCTACTGGCCCTGGCCTTGGAGCGTTTGGAAGCGCGGGCCACCGGACCCGTCCAGCGCATCGGCGTCTCCGCTACGGCCTGGCCGCTGGATGCCATCACCCGGCTGCTGTGCGGCGCCCGGCCTTGCACCGTGGCTCAGGTAGATCCACGGCGCACCCACCGGCTGGACATCACCACGCCCCCGCCTGATCTGTGGCTGCCGCCCGCCGGCTATAACCCCTTCCGCGTGGCGCAACCCGTGGCTGACTTGGTGGAACGCGCCCAGTGCACGCTGGCGTTTACGGCCACCCGGTCGGGAGCAGAACGGCTGGGATTGGCTTTGAAAATTCTTTTGCCGCAGTGGGATGAAAAGATCGCCGTCCATCACGGGTCCGTCGATCCGGCCGAGCGGCAGGCCATTGAAGCCGGTCTGGCGGATGGCAGCCTGAAAGCCGTGGTGTGTTCCAGCAGCCTGGAGCTGGGCGTGGACTTTTTGAGCGTAGACCAAGTGCTGCTGATCGGCGCACCGCGCGGGGTAAGCCGTGCGCTGCAACGTTTGGGCCGCAGCGGACATCGCGTGGGCGGAGTGGCCAGCGGATCCCTGGTTCCGCTCAACCTGCCAGATCTGTTTCAATGCGTGGCGCTACGGCATGCTGCCAGGCAGGGCCATTTGGACGCGTTGCGTCCGCCCGAGGCGCCCCTCGACGTCCTGGCCCAGGTTCTGCTGGGCATGAGTATCGAACGGACGTGGAACCTGGACCAGGCGTTCGACCTAGTGCGCAAGTCCGGCCCGTATCAAAATTTGCTGCGCGCCGATTTCGACGCCATCATCGAATATCTGGCCGGTGGGGGCCGCGTGTTGGGGCCGTATGGCACCTATGGCAAAATCGTGCTTGAAGGGCGCGGCTTCCGTGTCGCCTCACAAAAGGTGGCGCGTTCCTATTACATGAACACGGGCGTGATTAGTGACGACCTGCAGATTCAAGTGGTCAGCCGGGCGAACCGGCGATTGGGTGAAGTAGAGGAGAACTTCCTCACGTCGCTCCAGGCTGGCGAAGCATTTCTGATGGCGGGGCGTCCGGTGGTGGTGAAGCACCTGTTTCAAAACCGCGCCATCGTGGAGCCGGCTTCCGGCGAGCGGGTGAAGACTCCGCGCTGGATGGGCGGCAAGATGCGGCTGACGGCGCAACTGGCGCGCGAAGAACTGCGGCTGCGGCAGGCCATGCGCGCGGCTTGGAGCAAAGGTGGCAAAACGGCGTGCGTCCGGGAGCTGGTGCGGGGCTGGGCGGTACCGGGCGACGCAGCGGAACGGGTCGCGGGCTTTCTGGAACATCAGAATCAGGCCGCGCCCATTCCGGTGGACTCGCCTGTGCAGGTGGAGCGGATTGGCGGCAAGCGTGGGCGGATTTTGCTGTTTCACGTGGTGGCCGGACGGGCCGTGAACCGGTCGCTGGCCTGGGTGCTGGCGGTCCGGCTGGGGGGAGGCGGCAGCGTGGTTGCCAACTTTGACGACCACAGCTTTCTGCTTTCGCTGAGCGCGAAGGATTGGCCAGGAGAAGACGAACTGCGCGCTGGTTTTGATCCCGCGGGCTGGGACCACGATTTGCGCCGCGCACTGGAAACCACCGAAACCCTGGGCCGCCGCTTTCGCGGAGTAGCCGAGATCGGACAGCTGTTACCGCGGAAGACATTCCGGGGGCCGCGAAGTCCCAAAGCGGCTAGCTGGAGCGGATCGTTGCTCTACCGGACCCTGCTGGAGCATGAACCGGAGCATCCTTTAGTTAGAGAAACCGTGCGCGAGGTTTTGGAAGACGAGTGCGATGCCGAATCCGCCCTGGCCGAAGCCGCCCGCATTCACGCCGCGCCCTGGGAAACGGTTACGCTGCCGCGCCCATCGCCGTTCGCCTTGCCATTGTTCGTGGCCTTCAATCGGGAAACGCTGGTGGCGCAGGATCCGGACAAAGCGCTAGAGGAACTGGTGGCCGGACTCTACGGGGCCTGGGAAGTGCCCGCGTGAGCACACTTTGTGAGATTGCGCCCGGCCGCTATGCGCACGCCAGCGGAGCATTGTGGTTAGAAGAACCGCGCGCCCTGCTAGTTGCCGACGCTCATCTGGGATATGGGTGGGCTCAGCGCCGTAGGGGCGAGTTGGGGCCCGTGGTGGACACCAAGTCGCACCCCAGGCTGCAAGCTCTGGCCAAGGAACTGCAGCCTAGCCAGTGGGTTTTCCTGGGGGATCTGGTGCATGCTCCCAGGCCAGGCGAGGAGGAGCGGGCGGCCATTGAGCACACGCTGCTGGATCTGGCGGAGAAAGCCGAGGTGGTGCTGGTGCGCGGGAATCACGATCGCGGGTTCGCCAAGGATTTCGGCCATCTTGGCTTCAGCATTGTCGATAGCTGGGTCCACGGCGGGGTAGCAGCCCTGCACGGCGACCGGCTGGCCAAGAGCGCCATTCCCGAAGGCCACCTGGTGATCGGACATCTGCATCCGGTGGTGAAGTTTAAGGACGCGGCGGGTGCCTCGCAGAAGTTGCGCGTGTTCCTGAACAGCCCGCGCATTACGGTAATGCCTGCGTTTTCGCCCTTTTCGGGTGGCTTCGATGTCGCCCATGGCCTGCCGCCGGATCTGGCGAGGTTATGGGGCGATGCCCCGGTGGAAGGGATTGCGGTGACCGGAAAAACCGCGCTCAAGATTGGCCCGCTCCGAATCCGCCGCTAGCGAAACAACGTTCCGCGCAAATAGTCTCGCGTTTCCCCCGCTTACTCCGATAAGAGCTTCTAGGAGACACCTATTTGCATGATTGACGTGCTGATTGTAGATGACTCCGCGGCAATCCGGAAGATCCTGCAGCGGGTCCTGCGCCAGGCGGATGTTCCGGTGGGCGCGGTTTTCGAAGCGGGGGATGGATTTGAAGCTCTGGAGACTCTGAAGAAGGAGAAGATCGGCCTGGTCCTCTCCGATATCAACATGCCAAACATGGATGGGTTGGAGTTCCTCAGCAAGATGAAGGCCGAAGCCATATGGAAAGACCTGCCTGTCATCATGATCAGCACCGAAGGGAGCCAGAACAAAGTTCTCGAAGCGGTGGGGCTGGGAGCCGCGGGGTATGTGCGTAAGCCATTTACCGCGGATCAAATCAAGGAGAAACTGTCGGGCCTGTTCTAGGGAACCCGCGAAAGGAGACTGTTATGGCTGACGCAACGACAACCGGGGCTATCACCCAGGCGCAACAGGTTGCATACATCACGGCCGCCACCTGCGAAGTATTTTCTACCATGCTGGGCCAGGAAGTTACCCCCGTGGACGCGTTTGTGGAACGCACCGCGACGGCCCCGGCTTCCGGCATCGTTTCGCTGGTAGGGCTGGCAGGCAACTGGGTAGGAACCGGGGGCATCTCCTGCAGCGCCAGTTTCGCATGCAAGATTTCCTCGCTTTTCCTGATGGCGGAGTACGACGCCATCAATGAGGACGTGCTGGATGCTATCGCGGAAATGACCAATATGATCATCGGCAACGTGAAGACCGCGCTTGAGGAACAGCTTGGTCCCATGGGGCTCAGCATCCCCACGGTAATTTTCGGGCGGAATTTTCAAACCCGGAATTCAGGCAAGCATGCGTGGACCGTGGTGCCCTTCGATTGCGGAACCGACCGTCTAAACGTGCAACTGTGCCTGACGCCCAACCGCGGCAACAGCCGGGCGATCCGCTCCAATTGTCCGGTTCCGCACCTGTTAACCGTTTGAGGATAAGACCATGACAACGACAATGAACCATGCAGCGTCCGCCCTTAAGGTGGATGAGCGGGCGGGCAAGTACCTGAGCTTCCGCCTGGCCAAGGAGGAGTTCGCCATTGATGTTCTCAGCGTGCGGGAGATCATGGGTATCCAGGAGATCACCGCCGTCCCGCAGACCCCGGTCTATGTAAAAGGCGTGATCAACCTGCGCGGAAAAGTGATCCCGGTGGTGGATCTGCGATTGAAATTCGGGCTTCCGGAGATGGCCTATACCCAGCGCACTTGCATCATCGTGGTGCAGATGGAATCGAGCGCCGGCAAGCTGTTGATGGGAACCATCGTGGATGGGGTATCGGAGGTGTTGACCCTGCAATCGGCCGACATCGAAAATACACCCGACTTTGGCGACGGAACCACCACGCCTTATCTGCTGGGCATGGCCAAGATCAAAGGCAAAGTGAAAATTCTGCTGGATATCAATATGGTTCTGACAGCCCAGGAAGTGCACGGGCTGGAATCGGTTTTGTAAAAAGCGGGAACGAATGAATACCAACGGGATCGACGAGCAGGCCAGCCTGGCCCTGAATAGCTTAGCGGCCGATCCGGAGCTGCTGGGCGATTTCATTCTGGAATCGCGGGAGTACCTGAGCGCCATCGAACTGCAGTTGCTGACGCTGGAGCAGGATCCGGCCAACGCCGAGGCGATTCACTCCATCTTCCGGGGCTTCCACACCATCAAGGGCTTGGCCGGATTTCTGGAACTGGCGGCCATCCAAGCGGTTGCGCACGAGGTGGAAACCATTCTGGACCTGGCCAGGAATGCGCAGTTGAACATCACGCCTCTGGTGATCGACCGGATTCTCGAAAGCAAGGACTATCTGGCGGGCTGGATGTCGGCGCTTGAACAGATGCTGGAAAACGGCACGCAACCGCGTGTACCCGGCAACGATGCGCTGCTGGAGGCCATCCGTGTGCTCGCCGGGCCGGAATCGTCCCCGCCGCTCGACGAACCGGAAGGGGCGCCGGGCACGGAGGGCCTGCAGGAACTGGCTTTGGGCGTGGCCGGCGAAACGCAAGTGGACGCGGCGCGCGAGCCAGGCGCGCAAGGCAAGGCGTCCGGGGTCACGCAATCGGAAGCGCGCCTGATCAAGGTGGAGACCGCCAAACTCGATTTTCTGGTCGACATGGTGGGTGAAATGGTAATCGCTCAGTCGCTGGTCCAGCATGACCCGGACCTGGCCGGCGAGTCGCGCACGAAGCTTTCGCGTAATCTGGCGCAACTGGCGCGGATTACCGAAGAGGTTCAGAAAACCGCCATGTCGATGCGCATGGTTCCGGTGGGACAGCTCTTCCAAAAGATGACCCGGCTGGTGCGCGATCTGGCGAAGAAGTCCGGCAAGCAGGTGGAACTGGCGATGGCGGGGGAAGAGACCGAGCTCGACCGCAATATCGTGGAGGAGCTTTCCGATCCGCTGATGCATATGGTGCGCAACAGCCTGGATCACGGCATCGAGAATGCCGCCGAACGGCTGGCATCGGGCAAGAATCCCGTGGCTCGCCTGACGCTACGTGCCGGCCACCAGGCGGGGCACATCACGATTGAAGTATCGGACGACGGACGGGGACTGAACCGCGCCAGGATCCTGGCAAAGGCCCGGAAGAACGGGTTGATCTCAGGCGGCGACGACATGTCCGATTTCGAGGTCTTCAACCTGATTTTCCACCCCGGTTTCTCCACCGCGGAGCAGGTGACCGACGTCTCAGGCCGAGGCGTAGGCATGGATGTGGTCCGCAAGAACATCCAGAAACTGCGTGGCCGGATTGACATTAAGTCGGAGTTGGGGAAGGGCACCACGTTTCTGTTAAAGGTGCCGTTGACGCTGGCGATTATCGACGGACTGGTGGTGGGCGTCGGGCACGAGCGCTATATCGTTCCGATCTACGCGGTGCGCGAAATGCTCCGTCCCACCGAAGACATGATCTCGACGGTGGAGGGACGCAACGAGATGGCCATGGTGCGCGGCAGTCTTTTGCCGATCGTACGATTGCATGAGCGTTTCAAAGTAGAACCGACGTCACGGAATCCCTGGGAGGCGTTGTTGATTGTTTCCGAGTGCAACCAGAAGCGATTCTGCATCCTGGTGGACGATCTGGTGGGGAAACAGGAAGTGGTGATCAAGAGCCTGGGACCGACGCTGCAAGGAATTCCGGGAGTCGCCGGGGGCGCGATTTTGGGCGATGGACGCGTGGGCCTGATTCTGGACCTGGAGGCATTGCATGGCAAAAGCTTCCAGGATTGAAGAGAATAAGCCCGCTACCGCGCGCGCATCGGCTGCCTTTGCTCCCCGCACAACGGCCTTGTCCGGGGAGGAATTCCGCCAGATCACCAGCCTGATGTACCAAAGGTTTGGAATCGATCTGCGGACAGGCAAGGAAGGTCTGGTGGAAGCCCGGCTTGGCAAGCGGCTCCGGGCCGGCGGGTTTGCTACTTTCGGAGCGTACTTTGAGCACGCCGTGACGGACCGGACGGGAGAAGCGTTGATTGAGATGGTGGATTCGCTGACGACGAATCACACCAGTTTCCTGCGGGAACGCGCCCATTTTGACTTTCTGGTGAAGACCGTTCTACCGGGGATTCCAGCCCGGTCCGGCGTCGAGATCTGGAGCGCGGCGTGTTCCACCGGGGAAGAGCCGTACTCCATCGCCTGCACCGCGATCGACGCCTTGGGAGGCGATAGCCGCTTGCGAATTCTGGCTACCGACCTCTCCACCCGCGTGCTGAGCCGCGCTAAGGAGGGCGTGTATCCGGCGGAACGGTTCAGCGAGTTTTCTCCGGCCTGGATGCAAACATTCCTGCGCAAGGAACCTGATGGAAACTACCGTTTCAAACCGGAGGTGGTGGCCCGGATCGACTTCAAGCGGCTTAACCTGATGGAGCCGGTAACGCACGGCCGCCGTTTCCATGTCATCTTCTGCCGCAACGTGATGATGTACTTCGACCGCGGCGCCCAGCAGAGCGTGGTGGGCCGGTTGTCGGCCTGCCTGGAGCCGGGCGGCTATCTGTTCGTTGGACATTCCGAAACGTTGTCCGGCATTGAGCACAATCTGCGCTACATTTCCCCGGCCATTTACCGCAACGATGCTGGCGGCGCGGCCCGGAGGCCGGTTTGAAAACGATTGTCGCGGGCATGTCCGATTGCAAGACCAGCAACGACCCGGATGCCACTCTGGTGACTTACGCGCTGGGTTCCTGCATTGCGGTTGCTATCCATGATCCGGCCAGCAAGACCGGCGGCTTGTTGCATTACATGCTGCCCGAATCCAGCCTGGATGTGCAGAAAGCCAGGCTGAATCCGTACATGTTCGCCGATACCGGGATCCAATCCCTGTTGCACGCGCTGCGTGAGCAGGGCGTGAATCCGCGGCGTTGCGTGGTGCGCGTAGCCGGCGGGGCGCAGGTGCTGGACAGCGAGGGAGTTTTTCAAATTGGAAAGAGGAACTATCTGGCGGCCAAGAAAATTCTGTGGAAGGAGGGATTGATGATTGCCGCCGAGGCGGTGGGCGGGGAAGTGTCCCGGACTGTGCGGTTGGAACTCGGCTCAGGCCGTTTCCTGCTGCGGGAAGGCGGCGCAAAAGAAACCGAATTGATCAGCGCAAGGGGGGTTGCATTGTGCCGTTCAGTGTCCTGATTGTCGATGATTCACCCGTCATGCGCGGGTTCATCCGGCGGGTGATTCATTTCACCGGTATTGCAGTGGAAAATTATCTGGAAGCTTCCGATGGGCGGCAGGCGCTCTCGCTGTTGCGGAAACAGCCGGTCGATCTGGTCTTGACGGATATCAACATGCCCGGAATGAATGGCGAGGAGTTGCTGCGCCAGATGAAATTTGAGGGCTTTCTCGAGAAGATCCCCACCCTGGTGGTCTCCACCGACGCCACCGAACAGCGCATCGAAAAGATGTTGCAACTGGGCGCGCGCGGGTACGTTACGAAACCGTTCTCTCCCGAGATTCTCAGGGAGAGGCTGGAAGCGGTGCTGAAAATGGACGCGGTGCTAAAAATGGACGCACCGGAGGAAACCAACCATGCCCAGTAAGAGCGCGATGGGAGTGGAGGCGGGCGAAGTGGACCGTTGCATGGAGCAAGCCGCTTCAGCGGTGCTGGAGACTATGTTCTTCACCGGCGTTGACGATACCGCCAGCGGACTGCACCCGGGTTGGCAGGACGATTCCCGGTCGTGGATCCGGATGCGGATCGAGTTCGCCGGTCCGCTGGTGGGCGATTGCCAATTGCAGATCGACCGCGAAGCCGCCCGCGCACTGGCCTGTACGTTGTTGTGCCTGGACCCCGAAGAACTGCGCGACGAGCAGCCTGAGCAGGTAGCCGGGGAATTGACCAATATGATCTGCGGTTTCCTGCTCAGCCATTTGGAGCCGGACGCGAATCTCACGTTGGGAGCGCCCGAAATTATTGAAGCCGCCGCCGCCGCCGGGAGGCTGCCGGGGGGAGTGAGCCGCTGGTTTGAAATACCGGAAGGATCGCTGGCGGTGGATTTCCGGTTGAGCAGCCAGCAGGCAGTTTAAGTGCTGACGAAAGACGCCAAAATCAGGGTTCTGATCGTGGACGATTCCGCCATCGTGCGGCGCATGCTCTCCGACACGCTCTCGGCGGAACCCGATCTGGAGGTGGTTGGGACTGCGCCCGACCCTTTGGTGGCGCGCGAGAAGATCCAGCGGCTGAAGCCGGACGTCCTGACCCTGGATATTGAAATGCCCCGCATGGACGGGCTCACGTTCCTGAAGCAATTAATGCGGGAAAGCCCGATGCCGGTGGTAATGATCAGTTCGCTGGTGCAATCGTCCAGCCGCTTGGCGGTAGAGGCTCTGCAGCACGGGGCAGTTGATGTAGTGCCAAAGCCTGGCGGGCCATACTCGGTGGCGGATTTGAAAGCATCGCTGCCGCGCAAAATTCGCGCCGCGGCCCGGGCCCGCGTCCGGCCATCGGTCGCCTTGGCCGCACACCAGGTTCCACGTGGCAAGCTGCCAGATACCGAAATCTCCCGCGCCAGCCACGGGCACGCCCTGATTGCCATGGGGGCGTCCACCGGCGGCACTGAAGCGCTGCGCCAGGTCCTGATGGAAATGCCCGCCGACAGCCCGCCCATCGTGATTGTGCAGCATATTCCGGCGGTGTTCTCGCGAGCCTTCGCGGAACGGCTGGACGGCTGCTGCCATATCCACGTAAAGGAAGCCGCCGACGGCGATGAAATCCGGCCGGGTTGGGCTCTGGTTGCGCCCGGGAACTTCCACCTCAGCGTGCGCCCGACCCCCAGCGGTTACCGGTCCGTGGTGGCTACCGGACCCATGGTTTGCTATCAGCGCCCGGCGGTGGACGTGCTGTTCAATTCCGTGGCGGAAAGCGCCGGCCCGCATGCCACCGGAGTGATCCTGACCGGAATGGGAAGCGATGGAGCTCTGGGATTGCTGAAGATGCGCGCGGCGGGAGCCCGCACCATCGCGCAGGATGAAGAAAGCTGCGTGGTGTTTGGCATGCCCAAGGAAGCCATCCGGGTGAATGCCGTTCAGGAAGTGTTGCCTCTCAACCGGATCGCACATGCGCTGTGCGCGGTCCATGCCCATCTTATGATGGGAGGTTGATGGCAGCAGACCCTTCCGCGCAAATTTCCCCCACCGCCCGCGTTCATCCGGCGGCCCGCATCGGCGCCCAGTGCGTGATCGGCGATTTCTGTATCGTCGAACAGGATGTCGAGATGGGCCCCTTCTGCCGCCTGGAGCCCTACGTCTTCGTCAAACGCTGGACCACCCTCGGAGAGCGCAACGAAATTTCCGCGGGGGCCGTGCTGGGGACAGACCCGCTGGACAAGACTTTCACCGGCGAGCGCAGCTACCTGAAGATCGGCAACGCCAACATCATCCGCGAGCATTTCACCATCTCGCGCGGCACCAGGCCCGAAACGGAAACCCGCATCGGCGACGGAAACTACATCATGACTTCCGGCCACATCGCGCACAACAGCGTCATCGGCAACCATACCGTGATCGCCAGCAACGCCCTGGTGGCGGGCTATTGCGACGTGGAAGACCAGGTTTTCATTTCCGGCGGCGTGGTGGTGCATCAATTTTCGAGGATCGGCAGGCTGGCCATGGTGGCCGGAAATGCCGCCGTGAATTCCGACCTTCCTCCGTTCTTCCTCTACTCCGGCTACCGGGTGGATACCGTGGGGCTGAACCTGATCGGCTTGCGGCGGGCCGGGTTCACCGCCGCGCAGATCGGCACCATCAAGGCCGCTTATCGTATGCTGTATCGATCGGGCCTCAAACTGGAAGCTGCGCTTTTGAAAATCGCGGCCGAAGCCGACGATGAGCATACCCGGCATCTGGTGGCGTTCATCCGAAGCAGCAAACGCGGCATCTGCCGGGACCGGGGCCGGATTCAAGCGTAAGAGGCGCCCGGAGTATCAATTCGTGGTTAATCGCTTTCAAAAGCGGGTCGTTCACCGTTTGCGTGCCCGCCCCATTCGTGGTCTTCCCATTTCCAGGCCCGGTCCCGCTGATAGAGCGCCCGAAAGGAAAGGAAGGATTCGGCAACGCAACCCCAACGTGGGGTTGCGGGCCGCCTGATCGCGCAGATAAATAGAGAGTCCACTCTCAGGCGCTCTGCCCTCAATCGGCATGAGCTACAACAACCGCTCGGCGAACAAGGCAAACATGCGGTCCATGGCTTGGCGCGTGGGATGGCCGGGTTCGTCCACAAAGAACAGAGTCAAAACGGAATGGGCATTCCGGGGAATGTTGTGCGGGTTGCCCGGCTTCGAATCAATCTCAAACGTTTCGCAGGCGTCGCCAAATTCCTGCTTCAAGGTTTCGAACCGCGCATGCGGCACCAGCGAATCTTCCGAGAACCGCAAAGCCAGAATCTTGTCGCCGGCGGCCGTTCGTTTCTTACACACCGCCAACTCGTCGGGCGATAAATGCAGCGCGGCCTTGCGATGATGACTGAACGGTAGCATGGGCAGCGAGGGCTGGCTCAACACCGGCACCAGCATCAATGGTTCCAGCATCAGCGCCAGGGCGAAGTTTCCGGTGAAACACATGCCTACGGCACCCACTCCTTTCCCACCGGCCTCGGCATGCAGGGCCCGGCACATGGCGCGCAGGCTGATACATACGGGGCTGGACCGATGCGCTGCCAGGGCCGCGAACTCCGACCGGATGCAAGCCTGCGCCA
>JBBQUE010000008.1:0-16805 GCA_038212805.1 Bryobacterales bacterium
TCGGCCGCGTAGCGGTTAAGCAGTGCCGGCAAACCCGACGCCTGCGCGGCTATCCGCACTTCCAGCGGTATCACTTGATTGCCCATGTCGCGCCGGGCCGCATCCGGGATTTCGGACAAGGCCGCCTCCGCTTCCGGGGCGCGCTTCCGGTCAAGCAAGTACTTCACGAAATCCAGTTGGTACCGGCGCAGATCCAGTTCCTGCCCGGGTTTGTTTTTAACCGCGTCGATCAAGGCGCGGTACACGGCCGCACGCTCCGCATCGGGGATCCACGGGGCCGCCACTTCCGCGGCCAGGAACTGCACGGGGTCGGGCGCGGCACGGCTCAGCGTCAACATCCACGGTACGCCTAGCTGCGGCATGAATTCATCCGTGCGGTACTGACCGGTGCGGCTGACATAGGTACGGACCACCCGATCCACATCCGGCCGCATGGGTTCCAACAGCTTGGCGGCCGCCAGTTGCTCAACGATGCTCCCCAGATCGGTCCAGAAGCTTTCCGGCAGACGGCGCTCATTTTGGACGCGCGTAGCTAAGCTGAGCGCGGTCTGGAATTCGGCGATGGCTTCGTTTCGCTGATTCCGCGCCAGCGCGATGCCAGCCAGACGCACGTGGACGTCAATGCGCCGCGGCGCCAACTGCTGAGCGCGGCCATATTCCTCCTGTGCCCGGTCCCATTGCGCGCGCTCCCGGTAGTATTCGCCTAGCTCAAAGTATGCGTCGGCGCTTCCCGGCCGGGCCTCCACGCCCGCTGGCAGGTAATCTTCCGCGTCGGGCTGCTTCGTGGAATCCAGATACTCGCCATAGCGCGAGCCGTAGTAAAACCAAAGATCCCCAGCCAGAGTCTGGTTTCGGTCCGCCTTCTTAGCCATCCGGTCACCAATTGTGACCGCATCCAGCACCTCACGAAAGGCTGCATTCACGGGCGGCGTATTCACATTGAAGTACAAGCCGGTGAGCGCCGTATACGCGCGGGTCCACACCGGAGGCAACGCTTTGCCACGTGCCACCACGGCCTGCATGGCCTGTTGAGCCGTACCCTTGCGGAGGAAATAATTCACCACCGCATCGCTGTTAGCCGCGGGGATGAGCGCGGCCACCCGATCCATGCGCTCCCCATCCAATTTTCCCAGCTGGAACAGTTGCAGCAACACGCGGGATTCCGCCGCGCCATCGCCTGCCAGCCGGTAATTATCCGCCGCCATAGTAAGGTAGGAATCCCGGTTTTCGGTGTCCGGTTTCAATGTCTTCCAGTAAGCCAGCAACTGCCCGGCCAGTTCGCCGAACAGCAGACGGCGCTGCTGCAGCGATGCCAATTGCTGCATGTCGGGAACCACCGTCGAGTAGTAACGCGCCTGCAAATCCAGCAGGACGGCGGCCTGAATCGCGGGAGAGAAAACTCCCAACCGTGGCCCGATAAACGCCGCGAACGCCACCTTTTCCTCGGGTGTGAAGTAGTCCCGCACCACCGCGCCCATCTGCTCCAGCCGCACCGCGCCCACCTTCTGGAAGGCCGCGTCGTACTGGCGCAGCCGGGTCATGATCCGGACATAGGTTCCAGCGCCATTGGAGTAATCCTTCTCCAGCGCATCGCCCGCGGCGGCTACGCCCTTCTCCGCGAAATCCTTGGCTTGGGGCAGCATGTTCCAAGAATCCAACCGTTGCGCCACCGCGAAGAACATCTCGGGACGGGCGGGACGCCCATCCAGAAGCGCTGCGCTCAAGGCTTTCACGGCCGCATCGGTTTGGCCTTGCCGGGCGCGCACGGCCGCCACCCGCTCCATCCATTGCGAGTTGTGATAATTCAACTCATACAGCTTTGAGTACGTCGCCACGGCTTCATCAAAGCGCAGCAGGCGCTCCTCCAGACTGGCGCGTTCGGTATAGAACTCCAACCGGTCCGGCCGGATCTCGGCGGCCCGTTGATACGCGGACACCGCCGCCGGGAAGTTTTCCAGTTGCACCTGAATGCGCGCTTCTACCAAAGGCCACCGGAAATCCTTGGGCGATTGCTTCTGGGTGTTCTGATAATAAGCCACCAACTGCTGCGAGCGCCCATGGCGTGCCGCGTAGGCCGCCGCTTCCTGAGCCAACGCCTCATCCTCGGCATACCGGTTCAGCACTTCGATGTATTGATCCACGGCACCGGGGTAGTCCTTCAGCCGCGTCAGCACGGGAATCAAGCCGCGCCGCAGGGCCGCCGTCTGCTCGCCTTTGGCAGTCTTCAGGCGGTCCGTGAAGAAATCGCGCAGGCCTTTGTCGTCGTTCTGGCGGGCATAAGTGTCGGCCATGGCTGCCACGTATTCAGGCTGGAATGGAGCCTGTGCCAGCAGCGTGTTCAGGAATCCGCGCGCCCGGTTGTAGTCCCCGGCATCGGTGGCCTTGCGGGCAGCTTCGAGCGTGAACGGATTGCGATACGCCGGTTGGGCTCGTTGCGCAGCCTGCGTTAGAATGTCGATGGATCGCTTGGTATCCCGGTTCCGCCAGGCGAAATCGACTGCCGTCCGGACCACGCCCAACACGGCGGGATTGTTCTTGTACAGAGCGTCGATAATGCGCTGCGCGGCCGCGGTATTTTTGCGGCCTTCATAGAAATGGAGCAGGGCTATCTGCGCCTGCATGCGCTCAATGGGGTCCGTCGTTAACGCGAGTTCGCGCAGCTTAGCCTGCTCCAGAATGTTATCCAGAGAGCGCGCGGTGGCGTTTTCTTCCACATATTGAAGCACCTCTGGCAATCCACTGGCGGTGGCCGTTGCCAACAGGAAACTGCCCAGGTCGCCAATGCGGTCCTGAGCGCTGAGTACGTCCACACGCAACGAAACCGCAGCCAGCGGAGCGTTCGCGCCCGCCGCGGCCTTGGCGGTGAGATCTTCAATCGCCGCGCGGCGCGTGTCCCGTCGTGCCAGGGCTACCAGACGATCGCGCGAAGCCGGATCGTCGCCGCTCAGAGCACCCTTGGCGTATTCCTGCAAGGCGCGGCCGTAATCGCGCTGGTTCTCAGCGATGGCTCCCGCTTCGTAGGAAAATAACCGATTATTAGCCAGTTTCCGGCGGCCCTCCGCGATCAGGCGGTTTGCATCGTCGAAACGATAGAAATCCCAATACACTGTGGCCGATTCCAGATATCCGTCGGATTTACCCGGTGCAACGGCGGCAATGCGATCCCAGTAAGGCTTGGCGCGGCCAAAGCGTTCCCGGTCCGCGTACATCTCGCCCACGGTGGCTAGCGCTCCGGTATCGCGCGGCGCGGCACGGGTGGCGTTTTGCTCCAGGGACGACGCCAGTTCGGTATTCTTGAAATCGCCGGGGGCGTCATAGGTGGCCAGGGACCGGTAGAGCGAAGCGGCGCGGGTTTGCTCTTCCGCGTCACCTGGATACTCAGCGGCCACGGTACGGAACAGCGGGGCAGCCACTTCAAAGTGCGATTGCCAGGCCTCCGCTTCCGCCACGAAACGCGCAGCCGCTGGGTTCGCGGCGGCATTCGGTGCCGGCAGCGACGCCAGTTCCGTTTTCAATTTGCCGGTGCGCGACAACAGCTCAAAGAAACGGTCGCGCAGGTCGGGCGCGTGGTACCAGTTGGCCCGTAGCAGTGCCTCAGACGCGGCGGCATCCGCCGTGCCTTTGGTTTGATACGCAGTTAGTAAGTTACGCACAAACATCAGGTCGTACGGGAAGCGCTGGTGGGCATACACGTTCACCTGTTTAAACAAGACCGCGCCTAAGGCTTGGCCTTGGCCCACATCGCCCAGGTACGATTCCAACTCCGTGCCGGAGAAAATCTTCACCACGTCGCGCGTCAGCACGTCCAACTGGGCCACCTGCTTGCGCCGCAGATACCAGCGGGCCAGCTTGTGGCTCCAAGACCGATCCTGAAATTGCGCCATGGCTTTCCGGTAGACCAGCTCCACCTGAGCGTCCAGCTTGTTCTGTTGCAGGAACCCGGCCAGTTGTTCATACAGCCCCGGATCGTTGGCGTTGCGGTCAATCTCACGTCGATAAAGGCCCAGGGCATCGTTCAACCGCTTCAATTCCACCAGGCGGGCGATATACCGATCCAACACGCGCGCATATTCCGGTGAACGAACCGACGACGCCGCGGACCTGGCCGGCGGATTTTGGTCTTCAGCGGGCGGAGCAGTGCGGGCACGCTCACCCAACGGAACGTGGTCGGCAGCCGCCGCCAGTTCTTTCAGCAGATCGTCATAGACCGCGAACTCTTCCTTGGCTTGGTTTTGCCGCACGTAAGCATCGGCAATGTTGAGCGATACCGCAACGCGCTGCGAGGCCTTCGGGAACGCGGACAAGAACTCACGCCCTACCCGCAATACGCCTGCGTCGTCGCCATAAGTAACGTAAGCGGCGATCAACTTGGCGTGTAGTTCTGGACGCTCGGTCGCGTTCGGAAAGCGCCGGTCGAATTCCGAGATCAGTTCCGAAGCCTTGGCGCGATGGAAGTACGAAACGCTGGCCTGATTCTCGGTTTGATATTGATACTCCGGCCCGGTGGAGTTGAACAACAGCGACAGAATTCCGTTCAGGAAACCCGGCCCCGGATCCATGGTGGCGATGTCGCGATAGAACGACAGGTCACCGGAGCCAAAGCGGATCGGCTGGTCCGGAGCCGTTAACAGCAGGTTGGCAATCGCGGCCAACGAACGCTCCTGCTGATTCGCGCCGCTGTTATAGAGCGCCAGATAACTGCGCGCCGCGTCGTCATAATTGTGCGCGCCTTCGAAGAGTTGGCCCAGAGTCCAGAGCTCATCGGCGCTCCAAGCCGACTTCGCCGTTTCCTTGCGCTGCCGGTATTCGTAGAGCGCGCGCAAGGCCGGCTCCGCATTGCCTTGCTGCTGATGATAGTAATAAAGACGCGCGGCCGGAGCGATATCGGTAGGCTGTGCAGCCACCTGCGCCCGGGCCTGTTCCTGAAAGCGGCGCAGGGCGTGGGCCTGCTTCAACTGATCGAAATAGGCCTTCACCAACTCTTGCGGCCACAGCGGGCGAAAACTTTGATCATAGAGCCGAAGCGCGTCTTCGGACGATCCCCGGGCAGCCGCCAACGATGCCGTGGCGCGTACCGGGTACACTTCGTCCACGGGAAAAGCGCGCCGGTAATCGGCCAGAATCCGGTCCACCTCGCCGAACTGTTTCGCGGCGATCACGCCATTGAGGAACTGCCGGTACGCGGCGGGTTCCGCGGGATACCGCGCGACCCAGGCCCGATAACCCGCGATGGAAACATCGGTAGGCAGCGCTTGTTCCGCCACCACGGATTGGATGCGTTCGAAAGCTTTCCAGGACGATTGCTCAGTTACCGGTTTGAGCTTCTCCATGGAATTGGCGGGCGCGCGCGCGCCCACTTCCAGAGCAGCGATTTCCTCGCGGGGCTTTATCCGGCGATGATAGAAATCCGCCAACGCCAGCGTGTCGCCGGACTTTTTCCAATCGTCTTCCGCCGCGACGAAATCCAGCTGCATTTCGTCTTCGCGGGCGCGCAGGGCGTAGAGCGCGCGGTCGGCGGACGCGGCCGTGATCAGCTTGGACAGTTCCGCGCGCGTTTCCTTGGGAGGGCGGCGAACATCAATGGCTCCGCCGGGCATCGGCATGGAACGGAAGAACACCGCCTGCAAACGGTCCGGCGAGGCGATGTCCTGAATCCATCGGGAAAGGTCCGCGCGCGCCGTGAACGCGACCGCCAATAGCAGAAAGAATACGCTCAGGCATCGTAACGAAGTGACCGGTCTAATTTCAGGAGACCGCTGGCGGGCGCGCGCGGCTGGGCAGGCTTTTGCCCGTGACGAAAGGCTGTTTCGCCATGGGCTGCTAAGGCTCCACTTCAATCGACACCTCCTGGCTGCCCACGTTGTGCGCGAAGTCTTCCGCCGTCACGGTGACGGTGTATTTACCGGGAGCCAGGTGGGCCGGCACCAGCATCACGCCGGTGTTCGATGCCATCTCAGGATTCCACTTCAGGCGCACCGGCTGGGCTCCATACATACGGGCGGTCACGGTCCGGGTGGTCTCGGATGCACTCACGCGCAGGGCAAAGCTGTCGCCCCGGCGCACGCGATTTTTATCCAGCCGGGCCCGCACGATGGGAGGCTTGCTGGCGATGACGAAGGTCTTCGATTCCTGGTACACGTGCCCTTCCTTGTCACGCATCACCAGGCGCACGCGATGCACGCCGTCCTCCAGATCGGTGGGTGCCAGAAAGCGCGTTTGCCAGGTGGCCTCGTCTTCCAGGTAGCGCAGCTTCTTCACCGGGCCGAACGGGAACAGCGCAACCACGGACACAATGGATTCGTCGGTCTTCACACGCAGCAGCGGATCGCCCGGCCGGATCAACCGGGGCCGCAGTAGAGCGCGCGGGGCGGCCAGGAACGACGTATAGGGCGTGATGAACTTGTACTTGCGGGAGAGCCGGATAATCTCATCAATGGAGGCCTGGTCTTCGCCTTCGCGATCGATTTTTTCGAGCAGCGCATCCACGCGCGCCTTGGCCCAGGTACGAGGCAGATCGGGGTGAGCCAGATTCTGCTCGGGCAGCGGAGCCACGGCGCTGGTCTCCACCAGTTTCCCGTCGCGGAAGCCACGCGAGGTAAACGTTACACGCGGCGCGGGCTGCGAATACTGGCCGATCCAGGAATGGACCGAGCCGGGGAACGTAGCTTCCGCCAGCGGATAAATGTACGACAGCGAGTTCGTTCCGTTGGCCAGCAGCCGCATGTTCTCCATGGGGTGCCGCCCGATCTTACCCAGAAACGCGTTCAACTTAAACTCCACCGGTTCCGTGGAACGAACCCATTCCAGGACGCCGGAATTGCGCGCCAGCAATTTCAACAGCGGTAGATTGGCGTCGTCACCCACCGCGAACACGTAGGTGCGCGGGCGCTGGGCTTCCGGCTTCTGCTTCCATTTGGCCGCGTACCATTCGGCCAGCCTGGCGTTCTGGATGATGCCGCGCGTGGCGCCGCCGTCGGTCAGCAATACCAGATACGGGTCAGGCCCGGGGGCCTGGGCCAGGGCCGCGTCTAACGCCGCTTGCAGATTCGTGCCGCCCCGCAGCCGGCTGGCCTTCACGAACGCCAGGGCCTTCTCCACCGCATCCGGCGTCGCGGGAACGGCGTTTGGTGAAAACGAAGCCACCGTGGTGTTGAACATCAGCAGGTTGAACCTATCCACGGGAGCCAGGGCTTTAAGCAGCGATTCCAAAGCCTGGTAGTTGCGCTCCAGCTTTTCCCACTGCATGGAAAGTGAATTGTCGAACAGCACCACCACGCTCTTCGGCGCGGCCACTTCCGGGGTTCCCGTTTTGAAACCCGCCACCAGCGCCGACGCCTCAAAGAAACCCGGTTCCCGTTCAGGGGCCGGCGGGGCGGTCTCAGTGGGGTCAGGCGCGGTGGGCGTGGGGTCGCGATGCGTCAGAATTTCCAGATGATCGCCGCCCTTCGATTCCAGCGTGTACTTTACCCCCAGATCCTCGCCCAGCTTCACCTGCCTGCCATCAAAATCGAAGACAACGCGATTGGGTTTGTTTTCACTCATCTTCACCGCGTAAGCCTTGCTCAGCACCTGGAAATCCTTGAGCGCATGGGCGGACGTCATTTCAAAGTGGATGGTCAGGCGGCCGGCGGTCTGCACGCGGTAGGCATCCGGCTTCAGCGGCACGCTGAGCAGGGATTCGAACCGCTCCACCGGCACCTGCGCGGTGTATTCCATCTCCAGCCGCTTGGTGCCAAACGCGCGGATGGGGGCGATCCTGGCGCTGAATACGGCAGTCCGCTTGGCCTCGTCGGCATCATGCTCGCCCTGCTGCAGCAGGCCCGGATCGATCATCTGGTTGCGGATCTGGGTGTACAGTTCTTCCGCCCGCTTGCGCTCCATGATCACACCGGGAATGCGGGTAAGGTCGTCCCAGACGGCGAAATCCGACACCAGGGATTGGCCGGGTAACGTGAACAGGTACGTGCCCTCCAGCGGGCTGCCGCGATGGCTGCCGAACACTTGCCGGATACGTACCCGGGCATGGCCGTTATCCACGCGGATATCGATCGACATCTCATCCAGGGAAAGAATCGCGGGATTCGGTTGCGCCTGATCGGTGGGCAGCAGCACGCCAGCGTCGCCCCAGAGAGCCAGGGTTGAAGCTGCCAGAATCAGAAGAAGCCGTTTCATTCGATTGACACTCTTTGCTCCGGTACGCGGACCAAGCCATTGCCAGTCCCTATATAAAGATACCCGTCCGCAACCGTCAGCGCTGTGACATTTTCCGATGGCAAACCGGCGGTGATAAAATTCCAGCGTTGCAGTTTGCGGCTAAAGACGGCCAGGCCTTGCCCCAGCGTTCCGGCGTACACGGCGCGCTCCGTGGCTACCATCGCATTGGGGTTGATTTCCAACTGGCCGCGCAGGTCGGGGAACGGAGTCCAGCGGCCGGCGGCGTCCAACTTCACGACGCCCGCTCCATACGTCCCGATAAACCATTCATCCCCTACCGGCTGAATGGCGGTAATCCAGTTCTGCTTCAAGCCGGAATTCGCGGTGGTGTAGTTGGCCTTCACCACGCCCGCATCCAACAGAGACAGCCCGCCCAGGGTCCCCACCGCGAGCTTCGTATGCATGGCCGCTAAGGCATAGACATGGTTGTTCACCAGCCCATGAAAAGCATATAAGCTGGAGCTTCCCGATGCCTCCAGCATGGTGAGCCCGGCCGGCGTCGCCACCGTGACATTGAGATAGCGTCCATCCGGACGCAACAGCACATCGGTAACATTATTCGCGATCAGCCCCTGCGCTTTAGTTAGCACTTCGAGCACCTTCCCGAATTGAAACATCGCCAGCCCGTTAGCTGTTGCAACAGCGGTAAGTCCGCTATTTGGCTCCTGTGCGATACGGTTGACGCAGAACACATGCTCATCTTCAAAGTGGTGGAAATGCTGGAGATCAGCGTCCAGCACATCCAACCCGCGGTCGAAATAGCCCACCCAGAGTTTCCCGGCGCGGTCTACCGAAAGCGCGGAAATATTCCGGTCCGTGAGACGCGCGCCGGTAGTTTCCAAAACGGGACGGCCCTTTTGGTACAGCCCGTTTTCAGCCAGGACCGCCAGCCGCCCATCCAGCATGAGCAGGCGTTGAACAGACCCCGCTCCGGCTCCGTTCGCGATGGGGCGCAGGCGGGGCTGGTGCGCCTTGAGCGGCACCTCGATCACCCCTTCTTCCAGCGTGCCGACGCTCAGCGTATCGCCTGTGAGCAGCAGCGATTGCGCAAACACGCCCGGCCCCAGCTTGCGGGTCAGCTTTCCATTCTGAAATTCGGCGACTCCCAGGGCGGTTCCGGCGTAGGCCTGGGTGCCATCGGCCAGCAAGGAAAGCACGCGCGCATCGGGCAGCCCCTCGGGCTCCGAGATCCGCTCCATTTGTCCGGCCTGCCAGTGCAGCACGCCTTGATCCAGCGTGCCCACCCACAAATTCGCCTCCGTGCCGGCCAGCGCGGTGACGTGGACATTTGCCAGCGACGGATGCAGTAGGGCCAGCGCGTGGCCATCCCACACCAGGACGCCGTTCTTTTCGGAACCAAGCAGGATGCGCCCGGAAGACAACGGCAGCACTGAAGTGAGCGATCGCACGGCGGCGACTTTTGGTTGGATCTGCTGGAATGAGCGCCCGTCAAACACCAGCAGTCCGGCCCCGTGCGTGGCGATCCAAAGCTGTGGACCGATGCCCGAACCGCCCACGCCCACCGCCATCCGGACGAGCGGCGCGGGGGGGAGATCAATCCCTACGTTGAACTGGCCCGCGGGCTTGCCGTTGAAGTCGAACGCGGAGAGCCCGCCCGGCCCGCACAGATAGAACTTGCCGTTGAAAAGGGCAGCGTCGGTGAACTGCGCCGGGGAAGTTACCGATTCGAACCCGGCCGGTACCGCGCGGTCCAAAGGAATGGTGTGAACTTCGAACTGGCCCTCGCGCGCGACTTGAGTGGTGGCTTCGTTGAATCGATTCGACGCGCCGCGAATGGCCGTAAAGGCCCAAAACGCGCCGCCCAAGCACAGTAACAGTGCTGTGCCCAGCGCCGCGATTTTCCAGGGGATGCGGCGAAACACGTCTTCTACTATATCAACGCGCTCCGCGGCACGGACTTCGCCGTTCAAATCGTGCACGGTGACCCTCAGCCCGTCCCCGAACAGCCTGGCTTCGTAGGGCTGGGTTTGGACCGTAGGAGCCGTGGAAGCGGCGATTGCGCAAACCTGTCGCCATTCAACCCCTGGTACGGCTCCATTGCCGGCACCAGTTCGCCGGACCCTACGCGACTTCTCGTTCTTTTTCGATCCGGCCCTCAATCAACCATCGCAACCCGCCAGCCGTCCTCCTTCCGTGGCTACATGTGGCTATAATTAAGACATGGAGACTGGCATACGCGAACTGAAGGACAATCTCAGCCGATACATTCGGCGAATCGAGGCGGGAGAGCGGGTCGTTGTCACTGCACACGGGCGGCCTGTCGCGGAGTTGATTCCCCCGGCAACGCACCGTCCAGCAATGGCGAGCCAGTTCGACCGGCTGATAGCCTCCGGCGTGATCACCCCACCCGCCGAGGGCGGTGATCCCCTGGAAGACTGCCCTGAAATCCGCCTCCCTCCCGGGACAGCCGCCGCCCTAATTGACAGCGACCGTGGCGAAGCGTAAGGCTGCTCAACCTCGTAGTTCCCGGCAGTCTGACCGTACCGGGACCGCGGGCGTATCCGCTACCCGCTACATCGAAACAAGCGCCTTGGTCGCGGCCCTGCTTGAGGGAGATTCGGCGGCTAGGGTCTCCATTCGTGCCCAGGGACAACGGGTGACCTCTGCCCTCACGCTTGCCGAAGCCAGCCGCGCTGTTCTTCGTGCGCGCCTCGCGGGAAGGATCACGGCTCAGGAGCAACGAGCCGCGCTGCTCACCTTGCAAAGGTTTGCCCGGCGTTGTTACGTTGTGAGTGTCACTGAGGCGATCCTGGCTCATGCCGGACGCCCCTTTCCGGTTGAACCGATTCGTACTTTGGATGCCATTCATCTGGCAACCGCCGGAGCGCTGGGAGACCAGCCGGCCCTCCTGACGATCGTCACGCGTGACATTCGAGTTCGTGACAACGCTGCCGCGCTCGGCCATCCCGTGGAATGATCCAACACCCCTGCGGGAGACCTCGTTCGGCGTTAGAAGCGTGGCTCGCGTGCCCGAATCACGCCTCTCATCGGGGGGCGCTCCTTTCCGGTGCCAAACAGGTTCGCCAGGCAATCAGGTTCCCGGCGGCCTGCTGCTTCACCTTTTCGATATTGCCTTCCTTGATCTGTTCATAGCCGCGGATCTGGTCCGGCAGCGCGGCGATCTCCAGGGCCTGAGGCAGATTCTCGGGAGTCAGCCCGGCCGCCAATTCATCCACCAGTGTGTTGTACCAGGCGATGAGATCCCGTTCCATGCGCCTATGCGCCGAATATCCGAACAGGTCCAGCGGAGTTCCCCGCAGGCCTTTCAGACTTTTCAACACCGTGAGCGGGACCCGGAACCACGATCCGAATTTGATCTTCTTCTTGAACCCGAACTGGCGCAGCAAGGGCGGATGCAGATTGTATGAAAGACCTACTGGCGCTTCCCACATCCCCAATGCCCCATCTTCGAAGCGCGGTTTGGTCAGCAGGCGGGCCACTTCGTACTCGTCTTTATACGCCATCAATTTGTACAGGTACTTCGCGACGACCTCCCGTAGTTGCAGGTTTTCGATGCGCGCCAGCCGATCGGTATATTGCTGGGCGTAGCTTTCGCTCTGGTAGTCGCGGAGTTCGGCCACGCGGTCGAAGGCCGCTGGCGCGGACGTCGAGGGTTTCAACTGCTGCTCCACCCAGGCCGCGTCCAGATAGTATTTGCGGCCCCACAGAAACGCCAGCCGGTTCTTCTCCGCCCCGGTTCCGTTCAGGTCGATGGCTTGTTCCAGGGATGCGCTGGAGAGCGGAATCAGCCCGCCTTGAAACGCCACGCCCAGCAGGAAAATATTGGCGGACATGTGCGACCCGAACAGCCCTTCAGCCAGGCGGTTGGCGTCCACCATCACGTTGCGGCCGCGTATGGTTACGCCGTTTACGATCTCCAGCATCCGGCCAGGACCACTCACCGGCACTCGCGCCCGAATGTTATCGATGGTCGGCATCATGTCGGTGTTGATGACAGCCACGGTTTTATCCGCCGACGCGGTCTTCAGATTTTCCGGACTCACCACGCCCATCAGATCGAAGCCCAGGATTAAATCCGCGTTGGCCGCGTTCACTTTCGCGGGCGCTTGAATCGGGCGTTCGCTAATCAGCAGATGCGAGACCACGGCCCCGCCCTTCTGCGCCGTACCCGTTTGATCCAGCGTTGCGACATGGAAACCTTCGATCCAAGCCGCCGTGGCCAGCAGAGCGCTGATGGTAACCACGCCCGTGCCCCCAATTCCCGGCGCGATGATGCGGTACCCGTCGCCAGCCTTTACTGGATCGCGCGGCGGGGACACCTCAGCCGGCGGCAACTTCGGCAGCACCTTCTTCTTCAGCCCCGTGCCTGGCTTGATCTGAATCGATACAAACGACGGGCAATCGCCCATGGAACACGTGTAGTCCTTGTTGCAGGACGATTGATGAATGCGAATCTTCTGTCCCAGTTCGGTTTGAACCGGCTGCAAGCTCATGCAGTTGGATTGTTGAACGCAATCGCCGCAGCCTTCGCAGACCTCTTCATTGATCACCAGGCGGCGGGTGGGTTCGGCCTGAATGCCGCGCGAACGCTGGCGGCGCTTTTCGGCCGCGCACTGCTGATCGTAGATGATCACCGTAACGCCCGCAACCTTTTCCAATTCCCGCAGCGTCTCGGGCAGGTCATCACGCGAACGCAGGGAACTGTTGGAGGCAAACTCCGCGGTCTGGTCCTTATACTTCAGCGGATCTTCCGCCAGCACCACGATCTTCTTCACGCCCTCGGCTTCCAGTTTGCGCGTCAACTGAGGAACCGGCAGCATGCCCGCGGCGATCTGGCCCCCGGTCATGGCAACGTGGCCGTTGTAGAGAATCTTGTAGGTGATGTTGACCCCGGCCGCCACGCAGGCCTCCACGGCCAGAAACCCGGAGTGGAACAGCGTGCCATCCCCAATGTTTTGAAAGACGTGGGTTTGATCCACAAACGGAGCCATGCCGATCCACGGAGCCCCCTCACCGCCCATCTGGGTGATGAATTTCACGTTACGCGTGGGGTCGCCCAGCCGCATGGCCATGGTGTGGCACCCGATACCACCTCCGGCCATCTGGCCTTCCAGCAGCAATGTGGACCGGTTATGCGGGCAACCCGAACAGAACGCCGCGGCCCGCGCTGGCAGCAGTTCGAATGGCTTCGTTTTTTCAACCGGCGGATGAATCGCCAGCAGGCGCGAGGAATTGAGCTGCAGCACGTCGGCCAGCACCAGCGCGATGCGATCCGGATCCAACTCGCCCGTAGGCGGGAAGTGCGACTTACCCAGAATGCGCGGGGCGTTGGGTGTCCCGTACAGGATCTCGCGCAGTTGCATTTCAAGGAAGCTGCGCTTTTCCTCCACCACCAGGATCGTTTCCAGACCTTCGGCGAACTCTGCGACAAACTGCGGGTCCAGCGGGAAAGGCATGGCTACCTGGCCCACCCGCACATCGTCGTGAACGCCCAGGTCGGTCAAAGCCTGCAACAAATCGTAGTAGGATTTGCCCGCGCTCAGCAGCCCGATCTTGCCGTTGCCGTGGATGCGGTTCACCTGGTTCAGGTGCGCAAACTGGCGCGCGGCTTCCAGACGCCGTACGTAAGTCTCATGTTCCAGGCCCAGGGTTATGGGCGAAACAATGCGCGCGTCCACGTGCTTCTCGTACCCTGCCGGCAGGCGCGCGGGCGGCTTCGCATCCAGGTCCACCGTGCTGCCGCCGTCGCAGATATCGGTAACCAGCTTCATGCCCACCCATGCGCCGGAATAGCGGGATAAGGCAACGGCCCACGCGCCGTAATCTAAAATCTCCTGCGAGTTTCCGGGATAGAAGAACGGCAGCCCATAATTGTACAAGCTGAAGTCGCTTTGATGCGGGACCGTGGAACTTTTCGCGACATGGTCGTCGCCGGCCAGCACGATCGCGGCGCAGTTTTTGCCGGTACCGGCCAGGTTGGCATGGCGGAAGATATCGCCAGAGCGGTCCACGCCCGGGCCCTTGCCATACCAGAACCCCACCACGCCCTCAACCTTGCTCTTACCGACCACGTCGAAGATCTGGCTACCCAGCACTGAGGTAGCCGCCAGATCCTCATTCACGCCAGGAACGAAATGGATATTGTACTGATCCATTAGCTTTCGCTGCCGCGCCAGAGCCAGATCGTAGCCGCCCAGGGGCGATCCTTCATAGCCGGAAATGAAAGCGCCGGTCTTCAATCCGGCCGCGCGATCCCGCCGCATCTGATCGATGGGAAGCCGTACCAACGCCTGAATTCCGGTCAGGTAGACCTTACCCGCCTCCAACGTAAACTTATCTTCTAAAGATAACTTCTTAGAGAGCTTCATAACGCGCCATCAGTTCCAATGCGATATGAGCCCGGCGGACCCGTTCCTTTGACAGCGCCACGGCGGTGTTTTCCAGATGCGTACCGCAGGGATAAATGTCGGGCGAATTGCGCAACCCGAACTTCAGATATACCGGCGCGGCCACGCGCACGATCTCCGGGATTTCGTAATAGCGCAGGAAGCCGCCGATGTTGTCGGGCGCTTCAATATAGAAATCGATGGGCGCGCTGATGGCCTGGCGGATGCCCGAAATCTGCGGAATGGTGAGGTCAGACGGGATGTTGATGGTGGTGGCGCCCAGGTCTTCCAGCACCCGCGCGCTGGCCGGGTTGCAGGGGGCCATCATCACGGAGGTCTTGACGATCAGGTCGGCCGGCAGATGCCCGGCGGCGCGCATTTTGCCGATTACCATGAGCTGGCCGATATCTGAAACCAGCACGCTCCGCACGCCCAGGCTGACCGCGCGTTCGATATCCATTAGGCCGAACGCCAACTGATCCGCGCCGCGCAGGCTAAGGCCCAAGGTTTTGCCCGCCGGGCTGTACGCTTGCGCTCCGATATCGAAGGTGGCACGCGGGCCCACGAACAGGTTCACCTCCATGGATTCCTGCTTGCCCAATTCCACCATTTCCTTGATTTCGGAATCGGTCAGCAGCATGATCCCGCTGCCTTGGCTGATGCGGTCCACCCGGAAGTTGCGCACGTGCGCTTCGTCGATCACGGCGCGGAGTGCGCGGGGCCCTTCCGTGCTGGGAATTTCAATCTTGTAAACCTTGCCGTCCGCGAAACGCTTAGGGGACGTGGGCGCGTCTTTGGGGTCTCCGCCGGGCAGGCCGATGGAGCGGAGAAAATCGCGTGGCGCGTCGATTACCATAACTTCAAAGTGTACACGTTGTACTGTTCGGCGCTGATTCCGAAAGGCTACGCCGGCTTGGTCATGTCACGCCGAAGCTGGTCGGCGGTTCGAGGGATAGAAAGTACAACCTCCTGCCCGCGAGACCGGAAGTTTGCAACTGGCGGCAATCGGACGGGATGCCCGTGGGTTCCGGGTTCCATCATCGCAGCCTGGCGCGCTTTGCGAACCGGGGTGAAGGCCCACCAGTTTAACGCCTCGCCCGTGCGCGCCTGGTGGATAGTGGCCGCAAATACGTCCCACACAATTGGATCCTGGCGCTGCCCGGTCTTCTCTTGTAAACGCTGGTGCAGTTCATCGGCATCGCAGGAGGCTAGCTCATCCACGCTGGTGATCCCCAACATTTCGAAGTCCCGGAGCATGGCCGGGCCCACGTTACGCAGTTCCGCCAGCGGACTCCGCGACTTCATTCATGCCACCGCAGCCGTTTCTTCCACCACGCGGCCGTCAAACAGAGTGATGGTCCGGTCGGCCCGCGCGGCGTAGCGGAGATCGTGCGTCACCATGCAAATAGTTGCGCCTTCCTTGTGCAGCTCGCCTAGCAGGTTCATAACTGAATCGCCGTTGGCGGAATCCAGATTCCCGGTCGGCTCGTCCGCGAGCAGGATGGATGGCTTGCCCGCCAAGGCCCGCGCCACGGCCACGCGCTGCTGCTGGCCGCCGGATAACTGCGACGGATAATGCTTGATGCGGTGCGACATGCCCACCCGCTCCAACGCCTGCCGCACGCGGTCCTTTCGTTCGGACCCGGGCATGTTGCGGTACGTCAGGGGCCGTTCCACATTTTCGTAGACGGTGAGGTCCCCAATCAAGTTAAACGCCTGGAAAATAAAGCCAATCTCGCGATTGCGCACCTTCGCCCGGTCGGAAAGTTTCATGTTCTCCACCTTGATACCGTTGAGCGTATAAGCGCCATCGCTGGGCGAATCGAGGAGTCCCAGAATGGCCAACAAGGTGGACTTGCCACACCCCGACGGCCCGGAAATGGCCAGGTATTCGCCCTGCCGGACATTGAGATGAATTCCCGCCAGCGCGTGCGTTTCCATGTCGTCCGTGGTGAAGACTTTGGAGACGCCATCAAGTGCAATCAGAGTGTTTGGCCGTATGTTCACGTTGGGTACCACCGATTGGACTTACGCAAGCGGGATTGGTTAGGTTCCGTCAATTAAACCATTGGTAGCGTCAAAACGGCCTCACAGCCCGATCCCTCCTCGGCGTTCTGCAAGGTGAGCGTGCCGCCGTGGGCTTCGGCAATCTGGCGGCTCAACACCAAACCAATGCCTGAGCCGCCCGGCTTCGTAGTAAAAAACGGCACGAACAGGTTCGCG